>NZ_MNQN01000115.1:0-93990 GCF_001915455.1 Bacteroides sp. 43_46
TGCGTAAGTCGGTTATTATCAACATTGTGTATCCACCTACCACCCCGGCTTTCAGCCACCCCTCCTTCCCCGAAGGAGGGGAATGGAGATACCACCGACCAGTTAAATTACCACCAAATTTGAAGAAGAATCTACATAATGAAAAAATATCTATCACGCTATCATTCATTTTAATAACCTCTTAATTATCAAAAGAATAAATATGATAGACAGTTTTTTTTTAATTTATCTATCATACTTTTATTGTAAAAAACGTATATCTATCATACCCAGCTTATACCTAATTCCAGTATAGCATTAAATAAAATTCTTTCTTTAAAGGCATAAGAATGCACGATCTATAGTAAGATAACCTATATCTGACAGCTTAACAATCTATTAGAAATAGTCGTATTTTTATAGCCCACACATGTGGGCTATACAGCCTGCATACGTGGGATATACGGTTTATACATGTGGGATGCACAGCCCGCATACGTGGGATGCAAACTTAGAGCTGCTAAAGTTGGATTATCAACCCATGATAGTCGGATTTATACGGATTCATAGCAACAAAAACAAGCTATATTACGTCCGCCCATCCTTTATTCAACTATCTTATTGATGATAGATACTCTATTTTAGCTGTAAAAGTATGATAGATACATTCTAAAAAACTATCTATCATACTTATTTTTCTAATAATTAAGAGGTTATTAAAATGAATGATAGCATGATGCATACTTTTTCGTTATGTAGATTATTTTGTTTAAATCTGTACGGCTTTGCTCTATTTTACTTCAATCATAAATGAAAGTCATTTATAGGTAATCAATATTACATAAATTCGCTACATTTGTACAATGATAATAGATAGGCTCAATACATCTTACTGATTGATAATGTCCAAACCTAAAACAAACGTACACATGAATACTGATTTTATAAACCTGACGAATGAAAACCTTACCGATGAACATTTATGTTGCATTATCCGCAGTAAGAAGTCTCATCCGGGTATTGATGCCAAACGCCAATGGCTTTCCGAGCGGCTGAGCGAAGGTCATATCTTTAGAAAATTAAATGCAAAGTCCACGGTTTTTATCGAATATGCCCCTCTTGAAACAGCTTGGGTTCCTATCATCGGCAACAACTATTATTATCTGTATTGTCTATGGGTGCTGGGTAGCTCCAAAGGAAAAGGATATGGACAATCGCTCATGGAGTATTGTCTGGCTGATGCGAAAGAGAAAGGCAAATCCGGTGTTTGTATGCTCGGGGCAAAAAAACAAAAGAGCTGGCTTTCCGACCAGACATTTGCCAAAAAGTTCGGCTTTGAGGTTGTCGATACTACCGATAATGGATATGAGTTGTTAGCTCTCTCTTTTGACGGAACAACACCCAAGTTTGCACCAAACGCCAAGAAACTAGAGATTGAAAACAAAGAACTGACAATTTATCATGATATGCAATGCCCTTATATTTATCAATACATTGACATAATAAAACAGTTTTGTGAAACAAATGACGTTCCTGTATCTTTCGTCCAAGTGGATACGCTACAAAAAGCAAAGGAGTTGCCTTGCGTATTCAATAACTTTGCCGTCTTTTATAAAGGTGTTTTCGAGACAGTGAACTTAACGAATACCGACTATTTAAAACGAATACTCAAAAAATAAATAACTCCGTTTTTCTCCTAATATCCTGCAAATTGATTGGTGGTTAGCCTGAGAAGCCGAAGTATAATACTCCTTGACTATGACACATGATACACCACTTCATGCGCTTCCGTCAACAAAGATGTGATACGGCTATTCCAAATAGACAATCTCCACTCGTACACCATATCCACAAACAAGTCTATCTCTTCCCTACCAAAGAATAAAAGACATATTTTAGCATTAACTAACTGTCTAAAGGAAATTTCGCCAAGTGTTCCGGCCAAATCGCCATTTCAGGGGAACTGTAATCCCTCTATCTTTGCATCAGAGAAAAAATAAAAAGAAAAGAATTATGAAACTAATCAAAAGTATTATGAGTGCCTTCGCTATCGTACTTGCTACCACTGCTTGCGCAGGAAACAGCGGAGAAAATAAAAAGAGTAATGAACCAACAAAAAAAGAAAATAAAATGGAAGTAATAGCATTAAATAAAGCGGACTTTTTGAAGAAAGTATATAATTATGAAGCCAATCCGAACGATTGGAAATTTGAAGGCAAACGTCCGGCAATTGTTGATTTCTATGCAACCTGGTGCGGACCCTGTAAAGCGCTGCACCCTATTCTTGAAGAACTTAGCAAAGAATATAGTGGTAAAATAGATATCTATCAAATTGATGTGGACCAAGAACAGGATTTGGCCGCCGCTTTCGGCATTCGCAGCATCCCTACCTTGCTGATGATTCCGATGAACGAACAGCCTAGAATCTCACAGGGAGCTTTGCCCAAAGACCAACTGAAGAAAGCAATTGATGAATTTCTGTTGAAACAAAATAACGAAGCCAAGCAATAAACTTCGACTTTTTTCTCGTCATGGTAGCCGCCCTCTGTCAGTCTTTTGAAGATTGGCAGAGGGCGAATTTTATGTTTTTGAACAAACTTTCCTAAAATAAAAACGAACCTTATTCTACGTTTCTGATTAATTCACTATATTTACCACCATACCCAAAGAAACAAAACAGCTTATGGATATAACAAATAAAATATAGTCAGAAAAATACACATAAATACAGAACTATAAAATACCCAAAACAAATGAAGAAATTATTTTTATTAGCAGCGGTCCTTTTTTCTATCCCTGTTTTTTCACAAAGTGCCGACGAACGTATCGGAATACTTATCAATCAGTCGGACTGGTTCGGTCTGGAAGAAAACTATCCGATCTTAAAAGATTCCATGCAGGTTGATTTTCTTAAACTGATGTCGGAAATCATGATTGATTATAACTTCAACCGTCCGGATAAAGCAATAAGCGGCATCCGGAAACTACTTACCAATCACCAGAATGAAATTGGAGGTTCAAATGTACTTGGCATGACTATACTGGCCTGTCAAATAGACGGTTTAAGGGGCAATTATGCTTCAGCAGCGCAGAATGCACAAAGCATCATTGACCAGCTTAAAGCACAAAATGCAGAGAAAGAGGCTTATGAAGGACTTG
The DNA here is from genome assembly GCF_001915455.1 of Bacteroides sp. 43_46. Classification (NCBI taxonomy): domain Bacteria; kingdom Pseudomonadati; phylum Bacteroidota; class Bacteroidia; order Bacteroidales; family Bacteroidaceae; genus Bacteroides; species Bacteroides sp. 43_46. The sequence continues at coordinate 3,139 of NZ_MNQN01000115.1, forward strand.
AGCAGGTCTTTTCTTTCTATAGCAAATTGAGTAGCATCCCGGCACCAAGTATCACACGACCGGATTGCGATGTATCCGTCCCTATTGAAATAGAAAAAGTAAAACTACCGACAAGTGTTGAACCGAAGGGTTGGCGGGGTACAACAATTTTAATACCTGTTATAATCAACGGAAAAACATACCGCTTCATTTTTGATACCGGTGCCGGAACCAGTTTCATGTCCGAACGTTTTGCCAAAGAGGTAGGTGTACGTATATTGAATGATTCGCTGACAATCAATTCAACGCTTCCCGGAGCTATGAACGGACAAATGGGAACAGTGGAGAATATGCAGATTGGTAGCATGATTTTCCATTATCCACTCATTACTGTTGCTCCGCCTAACGCGCTGGACAGTGTCATGAGGGTTGACGCAATTCTCGGCATGGATTTTATCAATTTGTTCGATGAACTGCGTATCTATCCGAAAGAAAAAAAAATTGTCTTTCCTGTATCATCTACACCGCTCCCCGCTTCGGGACGTAACATGATATTGACCGACCGCGCACTGAAAATAAAAGCAGAGGCAAACAATGGGGAAAGGCTCAAGTTGCACTTTGACACAGGATGTTCTACTGCCGGCTTGTATTACCGATATTATGAAGGCCATAAGTCCGAACTCGACGCTTCCGGCAAACGGGAACACATTACGGGTGGCGGCTTCAACATAGTGGTAACAAAAGAAATATTGCGCTTACCGTCCTTCCGCATAAAGGTCGGTAAAGTTCCGGTCGAATTGAAAAATCTTGCAGTGGATACTACAAACGGTGATTTCCAGACATCAGATGATGCAGGGATTATCGGTATGGATATGGTGAATCAGTTTGACTGCGTGACAATCAATCTAAAAGAAATGTTTCTAAAGCTTGAATAATATCCTTGCATTTCTTATAAAGTATCAGGTCGGAGAATTGAAGACGAGAGATACTAGAATAAATATCAGCATAAAAGCACATCTCCAACAAAACATCTCATAATATGGAAGAATCTGCCAACAAATTCAAAGACGAAGAATTAATTTTGTATGGTAGTGTCATGTATCTGTTTGTTTATTGCGTGTTATAAGGATAACAATGATTATGAGCCTGTAAAACTATTAAGGAATCCCATTGTATCATTCCAACTACCGGAGTTTTGTCTTTATGGGAATGTCCTTGTGAATATGCCATTTTCTTGTTCCAATGACTATTTTTGTTTCTACCCCCGATAAGTGTTTCACCAGTTTCCACCTCACCCATTAGAAGATTTTCGTTAGCAAGATACATTTGACTTCTTATTTTGTGTAACATAAACCACGCTGTTTTTGAGTAACATCTATATCTTTTGCCAACCGATAGAAAGAAAGCCCCGCTTTATGGTTAACAAGCATATAACAACGAACTACCTTTATAGGTCAATCTTTATTTTCTCAAATATGGTTCCTATTTTTACAGTAAAATTCTTTTCTGTGTTTTTACAGCGATAATTTCCGTTTTTTAATTTATAGACTTTTGAAGTTTTATCAAACAGTGAAATGGGAGTACCGTTCTAATTAAAAGTTACAAGATAGTTAATGCAGGCTTCTTCATTTGGAAACAGCTTGTAAAGAACTGGGATCGAATTTATTTTGATACCAAGCGGGTCTTTCATAAGGCTGTCCTCCAATTATTTTATGACATAACAAATTACAAAGATTTTATGAAATATCAAAGAAATCCGCGGACAAATTTACAGATACGTACAATTGAAAAGAAATCCCTCCGCGGACGGAAGGATTTCCTGTGTAAGTATGTATATTAGTACCAAATTAAAATACGCTTATGGTAGGTTTACTTGTTATTGTCCAAATATCTATATAATTCTGAAGCAATCATTAACAAACTGCCTACCGAATAAGCCCTTGTATCTTTTTTTACCACTTTTCCGGGTTTTTGTGCCACCATCTGTGTCCAGCCCACTTTTCCTTCCGTATTAACAGCTTTTACCATTGCATCCCAGCCTTTCCTTACTATCGGTAAATATTTATCTGCAGGTAAAATACCCTGATTAATACCATACATGATAGCGTAAGTAAATAGTCCCGTTCCACTAGTCTCCGGCATAGGATAAATATCAGCATTTAATAAGTTAGTTCTCCAATAACCGTCTTCTCTTTGTAAAGAAGCTATCTTCTCACTCATTTCCTGCAACAGCTGTTCATAAAAAGGACGATATTTTTTGTCTTCTTCAGGCAAATATTTCAATACTTCGGCCAATCCACCAAGCACCCAACCATTTCCCCGGCTCCAAAATACTTTGCCTCCTTTTTCATCCTTTGCGTTAAGATATTTGCCATCACGAAAGAATAAATGTTCATCTTTATCATATAAATGTTCATAACAATCCAAATATTCTTTATGAGCAAATTTTAAATATTTTTTATCACCAGTCAGTGTATACAGACGTGTAAAAATAGCCGGAGCCATATAGAGGGCATCACACCACCACCAACGATCACTTACCCCTTTAGTTATATCTATATTTCCAATTGGAGGATTCTCTATAATCCAATCTATTCTAGCTTTGGTTGGTATCCACATCTTTTCTTGTTTGTATTTAGCATACATATCAAGATAGACTTGACCTACACAAAGATCATCACCATGATACATACGGTTGCCTAACTGCCAGTAATAACGTGAAAAAATACGTTTCATGAAATCGAAATATTCTTTTTTATCTGTAATTTCAGCCCAATCAAATAAACCGTTATAAAGTACACCGCTTACCCATCCTTGATTACAATAATTTTTATCCTTTTGATATGTTTTCATCACCCAACGGAAGACCGTATCAGCTACAATAGTAATATCTTTCTTGTTCCACTTGGAGCTAAATCCTTTAGCTTCTTGATCAGTACGGATAGCACAATCATAGGCTTTAAAACCAGGATATTTATAATTATACATCCAGAGTACAGATGGCTGACTACCCCGATGATTACGTACCACAAAAGGGCGTACATTATCTTTTTCTGACTGGTAAGTTATAGCTTCTGTTATCCATTTTTGTTTACCACCTGTAAAAGTCCATTTTTCTATTTCAAAACGGTCATTGATGGGACGTGAAGTGTAAAGGATATTAGGATTTTCATGATCTAAATAAACGCCACCAGAATAGTTACATTCATATTCCGGTTTTTCCTTTACATATTCCGTACGCTGAAACCACTGACCTGCATCAGTTATTTTATGGTTTTCCCATTTTATTCCATTCCAACGTGCATACCAATAAGAATGCTTATTATCACGATCGCTGAAACGTGCATAAACTAATATCGGCTTTTCTGATTCATCAAAAGCAATATCCCATATCCACGCTTTATCGAAAGTCCTAGTTGCATCATAAACTTTGTCTACTTGACTTGGTATTATGGAACCAAGAGTTTCTGAAACAACAGTACCATCCGCTTTACAAATTTTTCCATTTTTATACATCATAAAATAAATGGAATTTGTTGCACGATCCCGAGGATGTGCATCGGTAAAAGCAAAAAATATTTTATCTTTATGATTAGTTGTAATTTTAGTATAAGGACGGCCTCCTTGACCATATCCTGGATCATTACGTACTAAATTAATCGGTTGACTCCATGTTTTCAAATCATCAGTATAAATACAAGTCGGTTTAAAATCTCTACCTCTGAAAAATAAATATACCCGATTATTTTCATCAGACAACATTACGGGATTAGTATAGCAAACACCTAAACTTCCCTCCATTTCAGGATTAATCTCTTGTACTTCCTCCCAAGATGAAATATCGGACGGATATTTACTGACAGCATAATAAATAGGAGAATTTTTAGTTCCTCCATGTGCTGAAAAGAATAGAACTAAACGCTGGTCTGAAAGAGCCATGATTGAAGGATTAGCATGGTCGTCATAATCCAACTTATTAAACAATTTATACTGCTTACTTTGGCAGGTGGAAGGATCATAGCAGAAAGCCCAAATACTGCCTTCCTTATCTACAAAACCGCCAAACATCTTATCATCCACATAAATAGCACGAGGATCGGAAAACCAACACCACGCTCCATCACGGGTAATCACTTGATAATCTTCCGCATAAGGATAAACTGTCATATCTTGAGCTACCGCCGATTGGGGTAAACCGAGTAAAGCCATACAGGACAAACCTGCAAAGGCCATACGAACATTCTTATCAAAAAAAATTGTTTCATAAATTTATTTAATTGTTAATAAAAAAATACGAATCAATAATTGAAAGCTACACTGATTCAAAATTAAAATTACTATCATTTTCAAAGCAAAAAGCGATTAGACAAATACTTATTACAGTATCGTAACTACATCTTTTTACCTTTGATTTTAGAAATACATCCATCTTGTGTATACCGCCGTTCAGATATTTGATTTTCAAACCAAAGCAACCGAAATGTCCACGATTATTACCAGTCAAATCCCTAGCCTTTTGTCCTCCAGTTCCCATAAAAGACTGCTATTCCCACAGGCTGGCTGGAAAATAAAAGTAGGTAAATCGAATGTGTGAAGATATCCACACACATCTTTAATGCAACAGGTATCATCCAAGAAAGGATGGAGAGACAAATCCCCAGATTCCACCTCAACATTGCAACCGATATCCCCACTACTCACAGTGGCATGAAACTTGGAGAATTGACAGATGATTTTGACAAATGATGTTATAGCCCAATTATTATTTTCATATTTATGAATATTTCATTTTTATACTTTACAATGTTTCCTAAAAAACTACATCATTTAACACTCATACATTTCTTTACCAAATATCCATATTATTTATCTCTACCAATCTGAATTTCTGAAATCTGAACGGCTGAACCTGCACTTGTACTATAACCTGTAATTACAAAACGAACATACCGACAAGAAGATGTATCATCCAATATTATCTTCTCCCCTGTACTGGCATCTGCTCCGGTATCTAACAGTATTTCATTTTGTATCAAATCAAAAGTTTCCCCATCCAGGCTACCATATATGTCTACTTTTGAACCTCTCAAACCTACACTAACATTATCTCCTCTATGATGCCAACTAAAATAATTGAAAGGATACTGCTGCCCCATATCTATCGTAAAGAAAATTTTGGCTCCAGCCGGTGTCTCAACCCCTTTACCGGGTTTCCTAATTGATAAAAAAGTATTGTAACTACCATCCAGTAACATTTCCGGGGAACCGCCTCCTGCAGGATCCGGCACAAATGTATGTGAAACTGTAGCCTTCCACGTATGACGTGGAAAATCTCCCAGCAATTCATCTATTACAGTTATAAAAGCACTCACCACTGCTCCTCCCTGATCCGCAGCTTGAATCACAATCTCTACACTCCCACTAGACACACCAGTTACTATTCCATCTTCACTGACTGTGGCAATATTCGGATTTGAAGAAGTATAAATCACATCCGGATTATCAACCTGCTCCGGCTTTATAGTGATAACACTCCCTAAATCTATTTTTGAATCCACTAACAGACTACAATCTTTATATTCTTGTGGTAATTCAATAGTGCGTATCCAATTGGGTTGTACCACTACTTTACAACACTGAGACACGGCCGGATTATTAATTGCCTGTACTGTCAAAGTGGCTTCTCCCACAGCAAGTGCGCGTATTCCTCCCGTATCATCGACCGTAAATATGCTCTCGTCGCTACTCTTATACGAAAAAGTATAATCCTTTTTATCAATCGCATCTACCGGAGTTATTCTAACTTTAATTTCCCCATTTTCTCCTCGCGAAAACAATAAATTACCTTCTTCTCCCACATCCAATAAATCAACTCCAGTAACAACTCGTGTATTATACACATATTCTTCCCCACAGCTTCCTAATATCATCCATGTAAGGCATACTAAAAATAAATATCTCAAATTTTTCATATTGCAATTTGTTTAATCATTATAGTTATACATATTATTTTCATTTATAAGATGTACTTCCGGATGCGGCATTTTATAATTTTGTTTATTAACCTCATCTTTCAAAGCAGTTATCTGTCCTTCTGTAATTGTAAATCGGGCTTTACTATAATCATTTATATCCGCATCAATCGGAGTCAGAAATCCCCACTTCTCAAAAAAATCAAGCATATTCAATCCTGATATCCTACAAACCTGGCGTACAAAATCCAACTGATAGACCCCTTGAGTATATTTATCAGCATTTAAAGCTTCATAATCATAAGTCCGAAAGTACTCATACAAATCATGATAAAAATTTTCTTTTTTTAAAACATCTATCATATATAACTTCAATTGCCAGAAAGGAACTAAACGTTCAAAAACATCCGCCTGAGAACTATTATGCGGTATTTTCTTCGCCACAACTTTTTCCAGTCCGTAATCATACACCGTTTTACCATCTTTTTCATCCAATAATCGACCAGGCTGCCCAAAAGAGGTCTGTACATAAAGAGATAATATATTATTGGTAATTTCCGTAGTACCAATCCATTTTAAACCTGGACGTGTCTGATTCATATGTCCAACTTCATGAGATGGTCCCCACAAATTAACATCAAAACGAAGCGGATCACATATTTTAGCTGCATTACGAGGAGGATAAACTGTACGATAATTGGAGGCATTGGGACTTGTAGCATCATAATCAATGGAAAAATGCATACGATTATTAAATAACTTACCATATTTCACCAATCCTATGAATTCTTCTTCTAACCACACCAATTTATCATAATTATTCAGCAACATAGTAACATCTGAAGTATATGTCTGAAAATCTGACACACGCCACGTTACATGCGCATATTGCCCTAATACATCCATATCTTGATATTGAGCATTTTCTAATATTTCAGGCCATTCTTCCGGGACGTTTTTATGACAGTCATAATAACCGTTTACTTTACCCATTATAATATGTACCTTTACAGTCTTGTCCATAGCCCTTTGCTTATCTGAATCATTTTCTAGCAGTAAAGGAATATTATCCTCTACATGATTCAATATATAGATCAAGCCGCCAATTGTCGGTTCAATAATATTCAGCCCTTTTTTCAACTGGTAAGTCTTGGAATTGCCATATCCACCATTCAGGTCCCTGACCATCAAGGATATATCAGCTCCACGATACAATTTATCCAAAGCAATATACAATTTTTCTCCAGCTACAGCATAAATTCCCGTAGGATTATCACTTAAGCTATATCGGGAAGTCCGATTGACAGCTGCCATAACAGAAGGATGCTGATAAGGACGATATTCTGCTACACGATATTTACTTTCATAATTACCTTCAGACAAAGCCAAAGCCAATTTACGCATCTCATTATCAGGCATATTTTTTATTAGATTATCCGTAACACCTTCCTTTAATTGTGTATAAAGGTCATCCGCAAATATACTACGATAATCAAATCGATTCTTACTGGGTTCAAAAAAATCCATTTCTGCACAACTGACACGTTTCATATAAGCAGAGTGGACTACAAAACGAACATATTTGGCATCAGGAACAGGAGTGTCCAGTGTAAAGTCTAGTGGTGTATGCACTCCATCCCCCCTTTCAAAAGAAGCTACTTTTACAAATTGTGTCGGCGCATCTCCTGTAGCTACTTCTACTTCAAATTTATTAAACGAGCCCCATTTATTGCCTTTTGTGCGAGGAGTATATATTATTCGATAAAGCGTATGCCCACTTTCCAATGTATAAGTCATTCGAAAAGTTTTGGTAACATCTGTTCCTCCTTTTGAACAAAAATAAGTATTAAGATCATCATCATAGCTCTTATCCATTTCGTTATTATTATTCTCTGTATCGGCGGTAGCAGACACAACTTTAATAGGAATATCATTCTCACTAAATCCTGCCATTTGCTTCACTTGAATTACAAAAGAATATCTTCGTTCATATTCAACAGTTACACTAGTATGACGTTCACTATCCGTATATGAACGAAATGCACGAATTATCAACTTACCTCCTTCCACAGATGCCTCACACCAACCTGCATCTTTTGCCGGAACATAGCATTCCAATAAAGAAGCGTCCAATCCGTTTTGTAAGGAAAATGAACAATATTCACTTCCTCCCTCCATTGGAAACTCCAAATAAGCTTTCAAACCATTAATCCAGCCTGTATCTGAAACATTATTTGACTCCTGACAAGCTATTGTGACAAAAGTTAGCAAGAAATAGAAAAATATATATATCTGTTGTTTTATCATAGTTGTCTAATTAGATATTATTTATAAAAATGATAGAACTATTAACGTAAAATATAAGGAATATCTTATCTCAATATATCTTACATTAACAAGCTACATTACTTTACCATAAAGGATTCTGTATCAATATCTTTCCAGGAGAACGCTGTATTTCAGTATAAGGTATCGGATAAAGCAACATGGCACGCGTCCATGCGCGTCTTTCCAAAACAACCCGATTAAAGAAAGAACCTACACCTACTCCTTGATTAGGCTGCGTCATATCCATACCACTGCGCGTTATCTGTTGGTCATAAGGATTGTTGGCATCATTGGCAGTCATCCAGCGACGTACATCAAAATAGCGCTGTCCTTCACAAAGGAATTCAACCTGACGCTCGCGTTGAATTGCCCAACGTTGTTTCTCCTGATTACCTATGATATCTTTTTTACCTTGTTCTTTCAACTCTTTATAACCTGGTATACCAGCACGACGACGTACCCGATCCAGATATTCGATAACATTAGGATCACCAGGATCCACTTCGTTACAAGCTTCCGCATAGTACAAATAAAAATCTGCTAAACGAAGCAGGATATTTGGACGAGCCCATTGTTTGAACAATTCCAATTTTCCACCGGAAGCCGGACGAGTTGTACCATACACTTGTCGGTTTTTGAACTTATAAAGCATATATCCCGTTTTCGGATTCTCAAGTCTTGACAAATCCGTATCTCCTCCTTTTGCAAAACTTGTCACATAATTGGCATTACCGGGGGGCTGTACATGCCAGCTTCGTCCTTCATAAGTAATAGCAGCATAAAAACGAGGTTCCCGACCGTGATACATATTATAAACATTTTTATCAACACGTTTGTCTTCATTAATCCGATTAGGCAAATCCGCAAAGCCTTCCTCTGAATATCCACTGCCAGAATCGTTTATTTCTAATCCATTACTCATGAAAAAAGCATCAACCGTCTCTTGAAAAACTCCTAAGTTCGCCCAACCGTTATATACGCCTCGAGGATTGCTTCTTTTTTCCATTGCAGAACTTACAGCATAATAACCATTCTGATTTGTAGCCCAAATAATTTCATCATTGTAATATTGAAAAAGTTCATAAACCGATTTGTCTGCATTGACAATCCCTTCCTCCTCAACTTCAAACAAACCATATCCCATATCCTCTGCAAAATTCAGAAACGTTTCCAAATGTTGTTTGGCTGTTTTCCATTTTTCAGGATTAGAAGCCGGAAAAATAGGAGTTCCATCGTAGTTTACAGTCTGGACAGCCTCTGTATATCCGCCATTAAACAGTGGAGAAGCAGCATATACCCACAGACGAGCACGCAACGCCAAAGCAGCCGCTTTAGTAGGACGTACAGCTTCACTCAAAGCATATTTGGCATTATTATGGTCAGAATGATCCCTGTTTTCGGAAGCCCCACCGGAAGCAAACGTCGTTTCCGGTATAGCATCCGAATTGATGACCTCCCCAAACAAACCATCAATATATGCCACCATCTCATCCACTGAAGCACGCGGATAATCTGTAAAATTAGGATCATTCGGATCAGCTATCTCTTTTATAATAGGTACAGGGCCATATAATTCAAACAATGATAAATAATTATAAGCAATAAAAAACTTTGCTTCCATTTTCATACGCTCCACTTGTACCGAGCTTAAATAAGTGTCCGAAAGAGAGTTTGGATCTCCAACAGGTTTTATATGTTCTAACAGAATCATAGACTGACGTATATATGCATAAATACTACTCCAACGATGGAATGGAGCCGTATCTGCCGTAAAGCCATTTATCATTGTTGTATAGGCAGAACCACCATTAGCAGTAACTTCACCCGACAGCAAATTCCAAACTCCTGAAAAACCATTCTCTTCTCCAGCGCCGCCCATAAATTCATATGCACAAATACTATTAAAAATATTAGCATGCCATTTCTGTACATACCCTTTATTTTCAAACACATCTTCAAGTGACAAATTGTCGGCTATCTCATCTGATACATCCAGATAATCGGCACAAGAGGACACACTTATCAATCCTACGCTTAACACCAATGTATATAGTATTTTTTTTGAATAATATTTTCATATCTTTAAGTTTTTAAAATGATACTTCCAATCCAACAGTCCAAGTAGCTCCAAGAGGGTATTTTGCCCCTGAATTACTGTTGCCCAACTCAGGATCCCACAATTTTATATTATCCCATACAGCCAAATTAGTTCCTTGAACATACAGGCGTAAATTAGTCATACGCATTTTTTTAATCATATCTTTACTGAATTCATATCCAAACTCCACATTTTTCAGACGTAAAAAACTACCGTCACGATACCACCAAGTACTTTTTTCTATGTTATGATCAAACTTGGCCGCATGTATACGAGGATATAACACATCCTGATTATATGGATTGTCTGCACTCCAATGGCTTAAAGCCTCCATACGAGCCGACCCACCTTCTACACCTCTGATAAAAGGCATAAAGTAGTTAGAATTGCTCATCAGATTGACAGTAGTCTTGCCTACCCCCTGAAAGAAAATGCCCGCAAAAAAGCCTTTATATTCCAGATTCAATCCAAAGCCATAGACCAATTCCGGATTGGTCGAATTCAGTCCATTTTCGTAAGTCATATCATACTCATTAATCAATCCATCTCCATTCAAATCTTTATATTTGATATCCCCGGGAGCCACGTTAGCGGCAGGTTTAGGCACATCAGCCTTCAGCTCATACAGATATCCTTCGGTAGAAGTAGTGGTTGTAGTAAAATCATCCGGCGTATAGAGCCCTTCCGCTATATAACAATAAGGTTGTCCTATAGATTGTCCGGTATAATTCTGATAATTATATTTAGAAGGGACTTCATCGTACTCTACGATTTCATTACGCACATATGTAATATTTCCACGAGCTGAAACTTTCAAGTCACCAAACTGGTGATTCAAGGTAAGACTTCCGTCCAAGCCCTTATTATCCACAATACCAAAATTCTGCCATGGATTAACCCGGAATCCCAATGTTTTCGGTACAATCTTTCGCTGAATCAGAATATCTTCACGTCTGTTGAAGAAATAATCGGCTGTAATATCAATTCGATTATCAAAAAATCCCAAGTCTACACCTACATTAAATTTTTTTTCTATTTCCCAACTCAAAACCGGAGCGGCAAACGTACTTTCTACAATACCATTGCCTCCACTAGGATTCCCACCCGAACTTCCTACAGGAATATTAAATGCATAACCGGAATCATTCGTTTTCAATTGTTCACGATAAGGGAATCGTGAACTAGGACCTATATTATCATTACCAGTCATACCATAAGAAGTACGCAGTTTCAACTTTGAAAGCCACTTGGCTGCGCTGTGGTTACGAATAAAACTCTCATTACTGATATACCAAGCAGCACCTACTGCAGGAAATATTCCCCACCGATGCCCTTCTGCAAAATTTTCACTCCCCGTCATACCAAAACTTCCTTCCAGCATATAACGACTGTCATAACCGTAAGAGATACGTCCCACAAGATTCTGTTTACGATAAGGCAAAAGCTTCAAGCCATCCACATTTTGATATTGCGTCTCTTTCTGGCTATAAACTAAAATACCATTTACGTCATGTTTTTCTCCAAACAGACGTTTGTAATTCAGCGCTCCTTCAATGTAAATTCTCTTTTCACCAGAAGTAGAAGATTTCACAGGATCAGATAAAGCTTCTTCTACACTTACTGATTGCATAATCAAATTGCCAAAGTCATCACGTTTATTTGAGAAAAAAGTAGCCGGTTTCTTCGTACGCTTCATGGACGAAGTAAAATCAGCATCAAAACTGACAGCCCCCCTTACTGATAATCCTTTGGTTATAAAATCCAACTTTTGTTCCAACTGTACTTTAGACTGAACAGAAGCGGACCAAGTTTTCGTATACCCGCTTTGATTCAATAAATTATAAGGATTGGTTCTCTGGTCCGCTTCCCTTGTCAACTGAGACAAAGAGCCATCTGAATAATAGAAAGGAATGATAAACACCGGACAAACGGTTATAGCGCCAAAAACGGCATCAGAACTGCTAGCAGACTGGCTTCGGGTTTTATATTGTCCACTTAAATCAATGGACAATTTAGTTGTGCTTGTGATATCCATATCTACATTGGAACGCAAATTAAAACGTTGTAACCCTGTATTGGCATTATACCCTTCGGAAGTATTAGAATCAAAAATCCCATCTTCTTTATAGTAAGCTCCTGAAGCAAAGAATTTGGTTTTTTCCGAACCTCCTCTGAAATTTATTGTATAACGTTGATTCGTGGTATGTTCTGACAACAATTCCATCCAATCGGAGTTAGGGTATAAGTCCAAATCCGCCCCGGTACGATATTTCTCCAATATATCCCGATCATACGTTCCTACAAAATCCAAAAACCTTCCCGGATTTCCGGCATCGTTCCATTCCGCCTCTGTAAACATATTCAAAAAGTTATATGAGTCCATCAATTCAGGTAATCTAGTGGGAGTTATAATGGAAAACTGAGCGTTAATATCCACTCGGGTTTTTTGTGCTATACCACGTTTAGAAGTGATAAGCACTACCCCATTAGCACCTTCCGCACCGTATACTGCCGTAGCAGCAGCATCTTTCAACACGGTAAATGTCTCTATCTCATCCACATCAATATCATTCATATCACGGGGCACGCCGTCAACTAAAATAAGAGGATTTGTTCCGCCCATATAGGAGCTTTGACCGCGAATCCAAAAAGACGCATCATCATTACCAGGTTCTCCCGAGCGTTGAATAGCAACCACACCTGCGACCCGTCCGGCAATCGAATTGGATAAACTACGAGTAGGAACAGCAATATCGGCCGGTTTTATAGAATTAATAGAAGCAACAACGCTTTCTTTCTTCTGTGAACCATAACCAATAACGACCACGTCATCCAAATTAACATTGCTTTCGGCCAATGTCACATTAATACGATCATCATCTCCGACAGTTTTTTCCACTCCTTTGTAACCAACAAAACGGTATTCCAACACCTGATTTTTCTTTGCTTCAATAGCATATTTCCCATCAATGTCCGTTAAAACTCCATTAACGGTTCCCTGCACAATGACAGTAGCCCCGATAACAGGGGCTCCCAAATCATCAACAACTATACCTGTTATTTTGCGTGAAAGCCCCGTACCTTTGGGAGTTTTTCCGATTCCTCTTTTCAGAATGATTTGTTTCCCTTTTATTTCAAATGAAATAGCAGTTTTATCCAGCATCTTACTTACAGCAGTCTGAATATTAGCTTTTTTAACTGAGAAACTCACTTTTTGACTGATATCAATCTGATTGACATCATAAAAAAAAGTATAATCACTTACTTTTTGTACTCTTTGCATAGCTTCCTGTAAAGAAACGTCTTTTAAAGAAAGAGTAATTCCACCTCCTGACTGAGCTGCTACCGTACCAATAAAAAGACAAAAGGTACAGAAAAAGGCACAAAAAAATTGTTTCAAATTCATGTTTTTCAAAAGTTACTAAATATTAAACAAAGCACATAAACATTCATTTATTCGAACATAATCCTCTAGAAAAAAGAGCATAACAATGGCTATCAGCTAGTATCCATAAATAAAAAATTAAAAGATTAAATCATTGATTAGAAATAAATATAGTATTCGAATCCATATATTCATACTGTATTGGATTGATAGAAGTTAGCATATCAAGTAATTCATCTAAAGTCTCATCATGCAAATGAAACATATAACGATAACGAGTACCAATAGAAGGATCTACCTTAATATTTTTACCAAACCTAAAAGAAAGTATTTTACAGATATATTCTAATGTACTACTATTAAAAGATATATCATTTGCCATCCACGAATTATAAATAGCTATATCTTCTTTTTTCACGCTCAGCTGACCGTTTTTTTTATTATATTCAGCAACTTCACCGGGAATTATGAACTGACTCTTTACTGTAGGTGATATCAGTTCCACCGAACCTTCCTCCAATCCAACCACAACATCTTCTTGAAACCGGGAAGCAGATACCACAAATTTTGTACCGTGCACTTTCACATTCAAATCTCGTACCTCCACAATAAAAGGATGATTTTTATCTGATTTAACCTCAAAAAAAGCTGCACCATTCAATTTTACCCTACGTTCTTTCCCAGAGAAATCAGACAAACAAGCCAATGTGCTATTCTTTCTCAACCACACCACTGTACTATCAGTGAGAACAATTTTAGCTTTACCTTCCAAAGAAGAATATACAGGCAATTGAATATCATTGTTTTTCATCGGTACTAGATATACAAGCAAGGAAAATCCTATTATTAAAAGCAAACTTACAGCAATGCCTACCCGCACCATACGATTCATTAAGAAATGACGCACTTTCTTTTTCTTTTCTACTTTATTAATCCGATTAGATATAAAAGTCCAATAATAGTCTTCATCAGGTTCATAATCCCGAACTTTAGACTGAACAGAATGCCAGACATGTGCCACAGATAAATAGATTTCTTTATGCAAATCATTCTGTAACCATTCTTCTAACAAACGGTTATCAGCTTCTGTCAGAGTATTACTTAACTTTGCAATAATTAATGTCCAAGGTATTTTATCCATACTACACCTATTTTTTCATTAAATTTTCGTCTCTTTATTAATAACACACACAACCCAAGAGCAACCCTATATCAAAAACCTATTTTTTTCAAATTATAAAAAATAAATCATTTCCTTTCTAATACTCCCAAAAACAATCAAGAGAAATATGTTTTTAGAGATAAACTGTTTATAGTTCTATTTCACACATAAAGTCCATCAATCCTTAATATACAATCCCCACTTTTTGATTTTTTTTTCTTTTTTTATTTGCGAATTACTTTTTTGGTATATATTTGCAAAAAGTATAATTTATGATAGATGATATTCTATGGATTAGACTAATCCAATCAGGTAACCAAGTAGTATTTGAACATTTATACAGAAGTTATTTTACACCATTATGCCGTTTCATATCGCTTTATATCGAAAACAAAACTGAAGCTGAAGAAATAACAGCTGAATTGTTTATATATGTCTGGGAACATAGAGAAAATATTGATTTCTCTTTATCTTTAAAATCTTATCTATTTCAATCGGCAAAGAATAGGGCACTAAATTATCTACGTGACAAAAAACAAAAAGTATCAATAGATATATTGAAAGAAAATTCAGACGAACATTATAACAGCGAAGAAGAATTGGAATTTAAAGAATTACAAAATTTAATAAAAGAAGCAGTTTGTCAACTTCCCACCAAATGCCAGACGATTTTTAAAAAAAGCAGGGAGGAGCATAAAAGTAATCAAGAAATAGCAGATGAAATGAATATCTCAATCAAAACAGTAGAAGCACATATCACTGCTGCCCTAAAAAGCATCAGAAAAAAATTAGGAGAAAAGTACTATTACTTGTTTTGAACCAGATTAACCGCATCAAAAACATACATTTCCGGAAACTAAGATTCCTTTTTAGGCGTTATCATTTTTTAATATTAGACATTTATAAATGCTCTAGCCAGCATAATTAATACAGATAAAATGAAATACTTTTTTCACAATGGCGCAATTTTTTGACTTCCCGACAGTCTATGAAAACATTATATAATAAAGAAAGTGGACTATCACCTGTATAAACTCGAAAGCATCGTCAAACGCTTGTACAAACACACAGATGAATAACCTACCTGATATGAGTTACCTTCTGTACCTCGTTTGTCCTTTTATTGAATTGACGATTCCAAATATCAAGGCACTTCTTTTATTTTCCAACAATGTCTTGTCCTCAAAGAACTATACAAATATAACTACTTTCCTATATGCAAACAACAAATTAGCGGTTTAAATTAACTTTTGTAAACCATATATAATCCGTACCAAACTTGAAATTTTCCTTGTGAATGTACTATGTCTTTTCTCGGAATATTTATTCATTTCTAGAGCGAAATTGTGCCCGAGGTTCAAGATTTGTTTTGTAATGTCTTGCGCATCCTGAACTTCATTGTAACGGCACTCCCTAGTTTTTAATCTGACTTCCGGAGCTATATATGCTCTAAAATCGCCTAGCACATTAAGAATAAAAATGTTACAATTTACATCACTAGCCCTTTACAGACATCTAAAAATACATCATTAGTTGTCATATCAATATATGTTATTAGTTAATACTGATATTATATACATAGATAGGAAGTGTCAATACGGTGCCCGCAGACAAATTTACAGATACGTATAATTAAAAAGAACCCCTTCCGAGAACGGAATAATTTACGATGTAGATATGTATATTAGTACCTTATTATTTTAAAACACCTGATGATATGTGCATAATGTTGTCCGACTCTCTATCTATATGAATGTCATTTTTTGTTATCACCGGAAACCCGAAGAATCCTTTCTGCAAAGTCAATGTCTTTGTTGCACCCTGTCGTGTCTTGTTATAAGTAGAGAGTGGTACATGCAATGTTTTCATAGTACCATTTGTAAAAGCTACTTCCAAATAGTACTCCTTACGTACACCGTCCGGTACATAACGCCTCTTACCTACCCGGCGGGTTTTCTTATGCGTCTCCTGATACTTCCTCTGCACTACAACTTCTTCTTCCTGCATGGAAGCAGGGTCTGCCAACCAATAGTTACCTACAAGAAACAGTGCATAACTCATAACTCCCACACATACCAAATGACACAAAAAATTAACTATTTTATTATCTCCGGCTGTCAGCCATGCCCACCTCATGTAGAAAGGAAATGTAGCAATAGCTATCATCAATGCCACTCCGACAGGTATCCACCACTCCGACAATGTATCTTCGTAAATTATATAGCCAATAACTCCTGAAATAAGAAGCAGAAAAAGCATCAGGACACGAAGAATTTGAATAAAAATATTTTTCATAATAATACTAAAATGTATCTGTTTGCAAATATACAAAGAAAAAATTCAGGTTAATGACAAATACAGTACAAGAAAAGGCAACTAACTCCCGATACCGATGAGCAAGTTGCCTTTAGACTTATATCAGTGAATATGATATCACTTATTTCATGCTATCATAAAGCGCTTTCGCTTCTGCTGCCGTGAATGCACGATTATACACCAGATAATCATCTATATAACCATCCATAAAGTTCTCATAAGAACGGGAGCCTTCTGCCCCTCTGTACATGGCACCGATGAAATAAGGCTTCCGATCAATTGGTTTCAAACCTTTATTGAGTGCTTCCGCTGCTTTTACTCCGTCAATATATAAATAGGTGCTTCCATTGGTATGAACACATACATAATGATGCCACTCTCCGTCTGTCATGGCTTTTGTCTTATAATCAGTCCAGTTTCCGGAAAGCCCAGAGTACTCAATGACATATCTTATAAACGGACTGGATTTTTGGAATCTAAACCAAGTCTGCTTATTCTTTCCGTCTGTACTTGCATTAGGACCGGCTCCATGCTGGAATACCCCCAGATTAGCAGCTGTTTTATTCGAAGTTTTCACCCAGAAAGAAGTAGTCACCGGAGTTGCCTGGAAATCTAATGCATCATTATCCGGCAACGACAAGAATGCATAATTCTGATTATCCTTACTTCTGAACTCAGCACAGGTAAATCCTTCCTTACGGGCAGGTGCATTAAAGTTGACATCCATATTATCTCCCAATTTAAGAATTTCCGGATGAATAGCATTGGGACCCATATCTTTACTGTCACCCTCGAACGGATAGAAAAGAACAATATCTTTACCCGGCAATACTGTGATATATCCTTCCTGTTCAGCTGTGGAAGTATTCATATCATTAGAAGCGACTAAAGTAACTTTATACTTACCGGCAGTTGAATAAGTAACAGTCGGGTTCTGCTCATTGGAAGTAGAAGGTGTTCCTCCTTCAAACGTCCAGTTCCAACGGGTAGGACGTCCCAAGCTAGTATCCTTGAATGATATGACTCCCCCTTCTATAACCATACGCCGGTCTGCCGTAATATCTGCAGCAACTGAATTCTTATCAATAATATTCAAATAATTCTCTTGCGTAAGCGTAGCCGTTGTCTTAGGATTAGTAACTGTTAATTTAACAGAGTAAACTCCCGGCTCAAATACTAAACTCGGATTCTGTTCCGTTGAGGTGACGGTACGGCCTTCTGCAGGAATAAATTCCCACAACCAAGTAGACGGGAATCCTACGGACATATCTGTGAAACTAATAGATTCATCACTCAATGCCTGAGTTTTATTGGCTTTAAAAGCTACGGTGATTTCATCCGGATATACAACTGTGATATATTTCAACATCTCAGTCTCCGCATTTTCCGTCCCCCGCCCTACTCTTAATTTTACGGTATAAGTTCCCGGATAATTATACACGATTTCCGGGCTGAACAGATTAGACACACTAGGTTCTCCACCTTCAAAAGCCCAATCCCAACGTACAGGTTCTCCAGCAGACTTATCCATAAAATATACCTTCTCCCCTGCGGATATGGTTTGCTTGTCTGAAATAA
The DNA here is from genome assembly GCF_001915455.1 of Bacteroides sp. 43_46. Lineage (NCBI taxonomy): Bacteria > Pseudomonadati > Bacteroidota > Bacteroidia > Bacteroidales > Bacteroidaceae > Bacteroides > Bacteroides sp. 43_46. Next base: position 21,957 of record NZ_MNQN01000115.1, read on the forward strand.
AATCTGCATTCAACAGTACTTGTTCCTCGTCTTTGCAGGCATAAAAGGTCCCGACACACACGAACAAGAAATATATTATCTTTTTCATATCAATCTATTTTTTAATTCTACGCATGTTTTATTGTAGCTGTGACAACTCAACATTCTGAAAAGCAATGCCTCCGATATTCTTGAAACCATATTCATATAATACCCCAATTGTACCGTCAGGATAACGGGCAATGTCCGAGTATCCTCCATAATCACTTCCTGTATAGGAATATTGCTTCTTCCAAGTTACTCCGTCATCCTCGCTCATCTTTAACGTGTTATTATTACGATTGGTCTGACTGTCAGGATTCGAGAACAGAATAATGCCTTTACCATCATCCCCCAAACCGTAAAAGAGTATGGAACCTTGGCATATAGGTTCTTTCAATGTAGTATACTTACACGAAGTCCATGTCAGTCCGCCGTCCGTACTGGTGGAGACCATCCTATATTTTTCCGTGTCAGACTGTTTGCGCATGTTCAACATTAAATCACCGTTACTTAATTCAGTCACAGTACTTTCATTCGTATAATCCACGTCCATAATACCACCCAAATGCCAAGTTTCTCCCTTATCATCCGAATATATCACATGAGAACGTCCCGCACCGGATGTAGTGGTATTATGATTACACGGCACTACAATTCTCCCTTTATGCGGCTCAAACTGTTTCACTATTCCATGGCAAGGCCCTGTAGCGTACCATCTATATTTGTCAGGAGTTACGGAAGCAGTTATGTCCTTTTCTTTCGCCCATGTCAATCCTTCGTCATCCGAATAAGTTACAAAAATTGAATTAGTTCCTGTTGCACCCGGATTCCAGCAAGATAGTAAAATGATACGATTGATATCCGGAAGATAAACAGGTACTTGATTACGACAACGATTTTCTCCATCATCCTTGACTGTTATTAACGGCCCCCAAGTTTTTCCTTTATCAGTGGAACGCTTTAACACGATGTCGATGTCCCCTTCATCTTCAGGACCATTGCGACGTCCCTCGGCAAATGCCAATATTGTACCGCTGTTAGTAATTACCATCGTGGGGATTCTAAAATAGGCATATCCTTCCCTATTGATGGAATAAGGCTTGCTCGTGGGAACCGGTAAAGAAGATATGCTCGGCTCCACATCATTACATGCCGTCGATATAAACAACAGGCATACCCATGCAAATATTAAGTTTAAATTTTTCATTGTTTCTATTTTTTAATAACCCTCAGTTTGTTCCAAATTAGGATTCAAATCAATCATCTTCCTCAAAATCGGGAAATACAATGGAGTAGATTTACCAACCAAATTAGGAATATAACTATAAATATCAATGGTACCCGCGTGATGTGCCCGCATCAGATCAGGCCAACGCTTCAACTCGAAACACAATTCCCTGCCGCGTTCGTCCAATATCTCTTTCTGGACCACTTTCTGGACCGTACTCCCGGTATACGCTCCGATTCCGGCACGATTACGGGTAGCGAACATAGCATCAATGGCTTTTTGTACATTGTCACCACCCAGATAACACAACAATTCCGCTTTCAACAATTTGACTTCGCCCAAACGATAAACCACGATATCATTATCATAATAACGGTCATCGGTATAAGCTGTCCCCCGAAATTTGTTCTGTGAAGTGAAAACTACCGCCCCTTTTGAATTTATAGCATTGATATAAGCTGACGAAGCCCGGTTGTCCTTGTCACTGAAAAGCGATATCAGACGGGGAGACGGAGCATACACGTGACGTGCGATTGTGGAGTTAGTGTATGGAATGTCTTCTTTGTTCACAATATCGTTAGTCAGCAGTCCGGCTGCGGCAGACATGGACAACGTAGACATATACATATTGTTATATTCATCTTTCTTCAGATAAATAGAGAAAATGATTTCGCTGTTTTTCTTGTTTGCCACATCGAAAATATCCGCATATTTATCCATCATACTCACACCGCACTTTTCCACTTCTTCCAATGCAGAAATCGCATCTGTCAAGTCATTCTTGTCATTACTCCGCTGAACCGTATATTTCCATGCCAGCGCTTCCGCTTTCAGACATAACGCAGCAGGTCTTGAAATCCGATTCTTATCCAAAATATTCGTTTCCGGGAAAAGATCGATGGCAGTCTGAACATCTGAAAGAATCTGTTTCATCACTTCTGAAGCCGTACTACGCGTCGGGCGTGACTCCTTATCATAAGATTCTGTCGGATTTAAAACAACAGGCACGTCTCCCCACATCTGAGTTAAAGTAAGATAGGCTTTTGCCCTAAAAGTATATGCCTGTGCCAAGATACGTTTCTTTTCATTTTCCAGTGTAAAGTCAATTCCCGGAGCATATTTGATTATCATATTGCAATGATGAATGTTCTCATAGAAAGTACGCCAGTCCAATCCATATTCTTCATTCAGTTCATGCTGATGCGAACGTGAAACACCGCCAATCACTCCCGATACCATAGCATCTCCACGATCTTCTCCATACAGGGTAGTACTGGTCATTCCTCTATAATCCGAATAAAGACCATTCAGGTAGCCTTTCACGTCAGATTCCGATTTCCAGTAATTTGCCATAGTTATTTCAGAAATAGGATCTATCTCCAATATAGATTCACAACTACCTAAGGTACAGGCAGTCATTATACTAAACATTATTAATTTAGCTCTCATCATCGTTTACTTTAATGTTACATTGTAAATTTTACAGAGAATATAAACTGACGCGGACGGGAATATTTACCGGCATCAGCACCAATTACTTCAGGAGTAAGTCCGTCATAAGCAGTCCAATATCCTAAATTATAGACAGCTGCCGTCAAGTCCAGCGTTTCAATCTTAGCGGCACGCAGCCACTTGGTACGCAAGGGATATGATAGGGAGACTTCACGAAATGCCAGATAATCACCTTTCTTTATATACAAGGTGTTGGCACTGCCACCACTAAAACCAATGGTAGAACTGCTCGGACGACCATGATTACGCTTTCCGTTATCCCAGTCAGACTCTACATCATAACGAGGAATAGAAGCTATATCACCCGGTTTGTGCCACATCTTGCTACTGGCTACATCATGAATCGTTGCAAAGTTATTCCGTGAATTTGCGTTCGCCTGTGCCCTGAAATGGTTATCAATCACATTTCCCAATGAGAAGTCCGTGGCAATCCGTAAAGTAAAATTCTTGTAAGTGAAAGTATTGTTGAAAGACCCCATCTTATCAGGGTGAATATATCCTACAAACACCATGTCTTTGGAATTGATGATACCGTTTCCATCCACATCACGCCAAATGGCATCACCTGCACATTTCCCTTTACCCAACCAACCGGAAGATACTCCTTCATCATAAGGAGCGTTGGCTGCATCTTCATCTGTTGCATAAACCCCGTCCAACTGATAAGCAAAACGGGAACCGAAACGCTCTCCTTCCGCAAATCCACCTACTTCAACATATTTTCCCAGTTTCGGGTCAAAAATGATTCCGCCGCCGGTACGATTCTTATCTGCGCCATTATTGGGTAACTTGCCGATAGTTGTTCTCCAAATCGAAAAATTGGCATCTATATTCCAACGGAAATCATGGGTTTGTATGGGAATCGCATTAATGGCTATTTCCACCCCTTTCGTGTTCAAGGAGCCGAAATTGGACTTGATTGAAGCAAATCCCGTTTCCGACCACAAATTCTCGTTCAGTAAACGGTTCGTTGTCTTTTTATAATAAGCGTCGAAAGACAGATTAATACGGTTATTCAGGAAACCGGCTTCAAGTCCCAAATCGGTAGAGGTTGTTTCTTCCCATAACAAATTGCGGTTCATAAGCACTGTATTCAAAATACCGGCTTCCCCTGCATAGTTTTTACCGGCTTCATAAGAGCCTTCCGTATTTTCCAGAGCAAGGTTGTCATATCCCGTTTTTCCCCAGCTGGCTCTAAGTTTCAAATTGCTGACTACTTTCGATAAGGGTTCAAAGAAAGCCTCACGATGCATATTCCATCCAGCAGATACACCCGGAAAAGCAGCAAACTTATGATTGGCGGCAAAGTGAGAAGAACCGTCATAACGAATACTTGCAGAAAACAAGTATTTCATATCATAATTGTAATTGACACGCCCGAAGTAACTATTCATCTTCTTCTCTTCAAAAGTGGAAGTAGTCTTGGCAGATTCCGTCGCAATACCGTTCAGCGTTTCGATATAATCTGATGTTCCGCCATAACCGGAACCACTGAAACGATACCAGTTATCATAAATATAGTTGCCACCGACCATCAAATCCAAGTTATGCTTATCCTTTATTGTCTTCGCATAATTCAAAATAAGATCATATTGATAATGTAGATCCATATTATGCGCTTCGGACACCGGTCTATTCTTCACCACTTCATTATACCTCTCGAAGTTATGGTCTTTACCCTCATTATTGGTATACGAGAACATAGGTTTGAGATGTAGCCCGGGAATAATCTCCCAATCCAGTTCGGCAGAAAGATTGATTCGGCTCACTCTGTTTTCTTTCTCCTGATAATAAACTTCGTGCAGACGAGTACGGAACGAACTTGTCAATTCACCCGGTGCCGGAGTTCCGTCTTCATAATACTGGCGCACTGTAGGCGGCATTTTGGCAGCCCTTGACATTACATTATTTTCATTAATGCCCGCAGTCGTTCTCATAGAGTAGTTTACCATACCTTTTACAGTAAGGTTCTTACGAATCTTGTAAGAAGCATTTGTAAGAAAACTCCAACGATTATAATGAGTACCTACAACAATACCATCTTGAGTGAGATATCCCAAACTCATATAGTAAGTCGCTTTCTCGTTGCCGCCACTGAAGTTTATATTAAAATCATGGTTGACTGGCGTTTGAAAGAGATTATCCTGAAAGTCCGTTTCCTTAAAAATCAACATCTTACCGGGATTTGCCGGGTCTTCCATCATCTCCCACCCCTGATTATACAACAGGTCTTCTACATATCCTTGACCATAATTGGCAATGTAATCATCCAGAAAAGCGGTCGTATTCAAAGCATTTCGTTTATTAGCGGTACTCATTGCAAACGTACCTGACAGATATTTATCCGGATCGGTTGCATGCAGTGCAGCCGTACGAGTTGCGGTCAGATATTCACGGGCACCGGACAACGGCATTCTTTTCGGCTGGTGGTCTACAGACAATCCATAACTGAAAGAGATACTCCCTTTACCGGCTTTTCCTTGTTTGGTTGTAATCATAACAATGCCACGAGAAGCCTTTGAACCATAAATGGCTGTTGAAGCTGCATCTTTCAATACTTGTATGGTTTCTATATCCGCATAATTAATATCCTTCATAGTACGAATCACGCCGTCAATGATTACCATAGGAGAATCACTTTCGGGCGCAGTAGTCGTTCCGCCACGTACTATAATCTGAGGGTCAGCCCCCGGTTGGCCGGAATTTACACGGATTTCCATACCCGGCACTTTTCCCTGTAACATTGACATCGGATTTCCTGTCGGCGAAATTGCCATATCTTTTGAATCCACTTTAGTAATGGCACTGGTCAATGCTGCCTTGGACTGTTTACCATACCCGATAACAACAACATCTGATAAAGCTACCGAACTGCTTCTCATCGTCACCAGGATATTGTTCCGCCCCTTTACCGGTATTTCCTGTTTTTCCATTCCTACAAATGAGAATACCAAAATACCGTCTGCCGGAGCAGTGATGGAATATTTTCCATCCAAATCTGTTACTGTTCCTTGTTGAGAACCTTTCACTAAAACCGAAACCCCTATTAACGGTTCTCGTGTATCGTCCAAAACAACTCCGTTTACTGTTACCTTCTTTTGTTCTATACCCAAAGCCTCGAGCGAAGCCGAGAATGCAGGTATACAAAAAGAGAGGATAACCAATAAGATACCCGACATGCGGAGTAGCTTACTCTTTAAAAAAAATGCATTTAACATAAATTGTAGATTACAAGTTAATAACTCTAATTTCAGGTTTTTCTATTTTCTTGTTTCATATATTATAAAATTATTTTGCAACAAAAGGAGAAGCCGGTAATCCGAAATTTGAAAATAAATTCAACGGCTGATAATTTCTGAACCCGTACTTAACCCCTACCGGTTCGGGAACTTGATCGCTAGTCAGCATCACTTTGGTTTTATTATCAAAAAGAACAGCCTTCGCCGGATAATAAATACCATCTTTTCCTGCAATCTCAAATCCGACAATTTCCCTGTCATAAGATGTCATCCCCATTTCTGCGTAATCGAACTCCACAATTATCTTTTCCTTATCTATTGTAAAAGACTTGTAGAGAGGACCACTATAAGGTGTTCCACTACGCTGATAAGTTTTGGCTAATGCCCACAGAGCAAGTCGCTTCCCTACACTCTCCTTATCAGAGGGGTGTACGCAGGTGCGATTTCCAATATCCGCCGTGACAACCATACCCGCATTAGGGATCTCCTTCAAACATTCCAGTTGCACTTGGCGAATTTCAGCCGCTTCCGTCTTATCTGCATTTTTCCGTCCGTAATCATAGGGTGCTATCTGCACATAATAAAAAGGAAATTCACCTTGGTTCCATTCTTTCCGCCAAGACCTTACCATCGCCGGAAACAATCGCTTATATACCTGCGGATTATTTAAGTTACTCTCTCCCTGATACCAAATGGTACCTTTAATGGTGAATTGCTTTATCGGATGAATCATCGCATTGTATAGTAACGTGGGTTCATCTTTTGGTCTGGCAATGTCTTTAGGATCTTTGGTCAGTACCGACAAAGATATTTCCGGGAATTTTTCCGTATATACCTCTTTATTAATCCATGACTCAATCTTGGACCCACCCCAACTGGAACAAATGACACCTACCGGCACATTCAAAACTTTACGCAGATAACTTGCAAAAAAATAGGCAGTGGCACTGAAATCCGCGACATTAGCCGGTGTAGACTCCACCCAAGGAGTTGCCACGCAATCATCTAAAACAGTCTGACTACTATTTATTTTAAGCGTAATCATACGAATATTATCGGATGGGAGAGCTGTTGCAATAGCATCACATGAGCCCTCCACCGGTTGTCCCCTAAACCCTTTTACAGGCATTTCCATATTCGACTGTCCCGAACATAACCATACTTCCCCTATCAGAACATTAGTAAGTGTTACGGGTTCTCCGTCGGATATAGTAATGGTATAAGGACCACCGGCAGAAGGTGTCTGTACCTGTATTTTCCACGTACCATCCGATGCGGAAGTGGTTGTATAGTTTTTATTATCCCAAGATGTTCTAACTGTAATTTTTCGAGAACGTGTAGCCCATCCCCACAGATTGACATTGGTATTCTGTTGCAATACCATATCATTTCCAATAATTGCCGGTAGCTTTACCTTTGCTCCCAAAGGTAAAAGACAAAGCATACCGACAATTATGCATAGTATTTTTTTCATGATCTATAGTTTTAAATATTAATCCTTCATATCAATGGTCTTAGGTCGCAAACATGTGACCAGAATGACCAGCATAATTAATACAAATACTGCCAGAAGCGCAAAATCACGTCCCAAATGTCCGGCATCCGTAGATTCTCCCAGAATACTGGTTATTGCCGCCCCCGCAAATACTCCGCACATATTCATTATACCGTATGCCGTTGCCCTATAACGGGCTGAAACAAACTGGCAAAGAATCGGCATATTATTTGCGTCGAACATTCCGAATCCCACTCCGAACAAAATTGTTCCCAACACTAATGCGAAAATGGAATGTCCGAATCCGATAAACAATAAAGAGGGAATGATAAAACCCAATCCCAAAGCTCCCGTATATACCCTTCCGCGTACATTTCTGAGCACCCAACGGTCTGATATATATCCACCGACTAACACTCCGAACAGTGACGACAAAGCGATGGAAATAGTAGACATCGGTCCTGCCACGGAAATATCAATAGACAAGCTCTCTGAAAAAAGAGTCGGCAACCAGTTTTTTGCCGCCCATCCCGGAGTGCCCGGCACACAAAAGTAAAACAGGATAATCCAGAAAAAGACATTAGAAAACAACATAGCCAAGCTCTTCAGAACCGGTATCTTCGTCACTTTTTCCTGCATAACAGAGATCGTTCCTCTTTCCTTATCCCGTAAGAAAAAGGCCAGAATGACCCCATATCCTACCCCAATAATACCGAACCAGTGGAAGGTACTATGCCAAGAATACATGGCTGCAAAAGTAGCTCCGAAACCACCTATCGCCTGACCTACATAGAGCCCTGTCATATGTATTCCCACTGCCAACGAACGTGTCTTATCTTGATGAAAATCAGCTATCAAAGACAGAGCGGCGGGCAAATACAATGCCTCACTTATTCCCATAATTCCACGAAGCCAATAAAGCTGGTCAAAAGTGGTGGCATACCCCATCAAATATGTCACTCCAGACCATACACACAGGCTGCCTACAATCAACCATTTACGACTCATACGATCACCGATAATCCCGGAAATGGGACTCATCAACCCATATACCCACAAAAAGACCGCCATCAATCTGCCAAAATTTGCAGCCGACTCCAGTTCACGGACATCTGCCATCATCGGAATCCGCATAGTAGAAAGCATTTGTCTATCCATATAGTTGAGTAAAGCAACTCCCCATAGTAATCCGACTATCACCCATGGATATATATTTGAAGTTTTACTGTTCATGGCTTACCTGTTTAGAATTTCAGTCAAATCAATTTTAATAAAAGCCATATTTGCCTGACTGCTTTCATATAATATCCCTATTGAATTTTCATCTATTGACGTGATACTGGAATAACCGGCACTACGATACTGGTCAAACAAAATCCAGTATTTCTCAGGCCATGTCATTCCATCGTCAAAACTAACTTTCAAAGTCAACTTATCCCGTGTCTCATAATCGCTGGGATTGGCAAATAATAATATGCTTCTCTTTTCTCCACCCACAGTATAATCATGACGGTGCAAACTTGCCATACACGTCGGTTCCACCAATGCTTTCCGTGATGTAGAGTGCTCTGTCCATGTCTCACCCAAGTCTGTTGTCGTACAAATTCTCCGGCCATTTACTTCTTTATTACCCCGGTTTCTATTATCACGCATATTCAGCATCACCGTACCGTCACTTAATTGTGCTGCATTACATTCCGTCACATTCGAATATGCCGGATTACTGGTCATCCAAGTTTTTCCATGGTCTTTACTATATGTAATATTGGAAAATGCGGTTCCTTTCTCATCACGTCCCTGCGTAGGAAAAACCAAAGTACCGTCTGCCAATGTAATCCCTTGTCCGGGAGCCGGAGCAAACAACCACCATTCAGGGCGTTTAGTCTTACCTGTTATATTATCAGGAAAACTCCATGTCAGTCCGTCGTCCGTACTTTTAGTTATCAGAAATTGACAGGTTTCTTTCAAACCGATTCCAGGTTGCGATCCTTTCTTCCTCCACTGGTGTATCCAGTAAGTACTATTTTCATTCAAGCCCTCTATCCACTTGCCATTGTCATCCAATGCACCATGCATCCACAATCCGGCTATATAAATGTCATTTGTATTTTTATCCACAAGGATACAAGCATCACTCACTCCATTAAACTTTTGCGGCAAACCTCCCCATTCTCCCATATCCAATACCGTTTGAATGGGTTGCCACGTCAGTCCTTTATCAAAGCTACGATGAAGAGCGATATCTATGTTCCCCTGCAAATCACGAGTCAAATCATAACGGGCATCAAATATAGCCAGCAACGTTCCGTTGTTACTGGTAGCCAGTCCAGGAATACGTGATGAAACGATACCATCCTGTCCCTTCTGTCTTAATGCCATTCCCACTCTCAAGGGGACAACATCCTTATTCGAAACTTTCAGCTCTCCCCGGCTCGTTTTTATCCGGCTACAATTCACACTAATACGATGTGTCAGTGAAACCGTATCTCTCAATGTCACTGCTACCCAGAAAGACAAGGAATCATCTTTCACTTGTATATTATCTGTAAAAGAAATTTTCCGTTCAGCAGGTACCGGTCTACATATCAGACGGGATTCATCTATCAGCCCGTTTTTATGAGTTCCGTACACTGCAACAGAAACAATATCAGACAAATCCGTACTTCCCTGCAAATCAACATCAATTTGCCGAATGGTATAAGGACTGTTGTCTGTTTGAATCAAAGTTGCCTTAATAGTCGGATTAATCTGCTTCTTGACTAAAACAGGGATAACAGGTCTTTCCAGTTCCAACCTTATATCTTTACCTAAAGATATATCCGGTATCAATAACAAAATCATCGAAAATATGATAAATATTTTCTTACTTACTTTCATAGTATCTTTATTTTAGGTAAATTTGAACGCATTTAACTAGATTAGGGGGAGATAGACAGGAAGTAAAGTAGCTAAACCCCAGCAATACACTTTTACTGTCATCTCCTCTTTCTTATCATTAAAATTCAAAGAATTTTATCGCATCCAAATCACCTTTTAGTTTTTCATACTCTTCCGTTGAAAAAGCTTTTATCGGTAACCGGCAACTGCCGCAATCAAGACCTATAAGTTTCATGATAGCTTTACCACCACGTACGCCGCCACCATATTTAATAATCACTTCCACTGTACGTATCGATTTCATCTGCCAGGCACGTGCTGTTTCCACCTCATTTTTCTTCATTGATTCGAAAATGGCATGATAGACATTAGGGATATAATTATATGTACTTCCCACACCTGCCACTGCTCCCATAGATAAACCGGCAATCAGAATCTCGTCAAAGCCATGTAATACTTCAAACTTATGCTGCTCCAAATCGATACAAGCCCCCATCTCCATCAGGTTATTATGAGTAAACTTCGTTCCTACCAAATTTGGTATTTTCTTCTTGCCTTCTATCAAAAATTTATCTACCGGCAAGTTAACCCCTGTGATTGACGGCATATTATAATAATAGAAAGGCAACTCACTGGCGGCCCGGCAAATCGGTGCAAAAAAATCGACCAGTTCATCTACCGTTCCCGGCTTGAAAAAAGAAGGTGCTATTGAAGCGATAGCATCAGCTCCAGTTTGTGCCGCGTGGCTTGCCAGTTCCATTGCGTCTCGTTGACAGTTTGAACCGACATGTGCAATCACTTTAAAACGTTTAGCAGCAGAGGCTACCCATTTTTCAAGAACCGCCTTACGCTCGCCAATAGTCAACGAAGAAAATTCACCAGTCGTACCACACACAAATACCCCTTTTACAGGAGTTGATGCTATCCAATCAGCATATTTATCAATAACAGATAAATTCACGTCCCCATTTTCATCCATTGGGGTGAAGGTGGCCGCAACCATACCTTCCAGTCTTTCATAATTGTTCATAATGCATTTAATTAGATTATTATATTTCACTTTCGGAAAGTTCCTTTCAAAATTAACGGTGTCCGTATGCCGGGTTGTATCTCGCCACTTACTACAAATACCTGATTTCCAATAGAAACAGCATTCGTTGTAACGGGAATAGGGTATGAACAATCGAACAAATCTACCAAAGCATTCATGTCCGTACTGACCACCCGAAGTTTACGGCTAAATCCCGGGTGCTTGGGAGATGTCGGCAAAATTTCCTCCACTCCTCCCAGTATCAAAATCTTGTCTTCTCCATAAGGTATGGCCGTACCCGCCATCACCGGGAAAGAACCGGTCATTTTATTCCATTTCCCAGTACCCGGTTCAAATACATATCCTTCCGTATATTCCGTCATCAACTCATCCGGTGCATAGCTTCTTCCACTAAAGAGGTAAAACCGTCCTCTTTGAGCGACGCCTACCGCATAAGAAAGAGAAGGACCATCCCAACCCGGCATTACCTGCCATCCTTGCTCCTTATGATGCAAATCAAGCATATAGAAATGATGAGTTGACCGTTCATTTACCATAGACTCCTGCCCCCCAGCAATATAAATGCAATTATCACAAATAGCCCCCGCTGCATTAGCCAATGGAACCGGTAAAGAAGGATAACTGACAGAATCTATCACAAATGAATCTATTTCTTTTTTTATCAGAAATACTTTATCGCTACACCGCGCATGGTCACATCCACCGATACACAATAAACCTTCCGGCAAACTTATTGAAACCCCATAAGCAAGCGGACGGTCAAGGAAATCATCATATACAGTCCATTCCTCTGTATCCAAGTCGTAGCTATATAAAGTAGCCCACCAAGTCTTAATACCTCCCTCCCAAGGATACTTATCAGGAAAGTTAGCTCCACCCAACACAAGCAACTTGCCTTCCACTATCCCGGAATATGCACCTGCTAATCCGACGTTCTCCGGCATGCCGGCACATCCCGGAAGCAACAATGTATTTTCCCATTGTGCCTCTATCCTCTTTTCTTCTTTTCTAAAACAAGATGTATTCATTAGCAATAAAATTAAGGATAAACATAAAATTATCAGATGCCACCTTTTCATATACCTTCTACCTTTTCACTTTCTGCCTTCTCAGCCATCAATTCCTGACTTCGGTTTACCTTGAAAATTTTATAGACCTCAAAATGCCTTTCGATAGCATCCCGGTAACCCTTCTCGTCCCCTTTCTTGATAAAGTCCAGCAAATCAGCATGAGTAGCTATCCGACCGCTTTTGCTCATTTCTATATTTATAGGTTTCAAATAATCCTTGAATTTCTCTTTCACATAGACAAGTATAGGATGAATGATTTCCTGAAATTCAGATATGATTTTATTCCCGGTGATTTTATATAGTTTCGTATGAAAAGCCGATTCACTAATTAACGCGTATTCGTTATTTTCAAAAACGATTCCCATTTTTACGATTTCACTCAGTTCCTCAATATCTTTAGGAGTTATCTTACGGAAAATATCAGTTGATATTCCTATTTCAAGTGCAATTCTGAAATCCAACAAATCCAAAATTGTTTCTTCACTTAAAACACGGGGATCTATCACTCTTTTCATTCCTCCCAAAATGGAAGGCTCTGTCAGAACCATCCCCTTACGGGGACGTGCGTGAATCAACCCCATCATCTTCAGACGGCTCAGTGCCTCTCTGACAACACTCCTTGCAACTCCCAGTTCTGCAGCCAGACTATTCTCATTAGGAATAGAATCCCCGCGTCCTAAATCATTCTTTTTGAAATAGGTAAGCAGGCTGTCTTCTACCTGATCAATTAACGTTGTTTGATTGATTTCTATCTTCATATCATTAGATTTTTATTATTTGTATTATTTGTCCGACAAATAATACAAATGCAATATTAAGAGATTTTTTTTAGAATGCAAGAAGAAAACAATAGAAAAATAAGCATATGTGTTGAAAAACATACTTTAGAACACAAACGAAAAAGAATTAGGAAATTAGATATACTTGTGAAAAATAGAAGGAAACTAAAAAGCATAAAAAAAGGCTATCTATCCCAGACAGCCAATCTTTTTGTTAACCTTAAATCTAATACTATGAAAAACACATTGCAAAGATACGGACTTTCAGCATATCTCCAAATTTTCGGAGTAAAGCAACGCATCTTATAACATGGTTTAATAAAAGTAATAGTCTCGTTAACATTTAACATAAATCAAATTGGATATTAACGAATATCCTATTGAGTGATTCAGAGATTATTCATATCGTAAAGAGCGGGCAGGTTTGCTCATTATTATCTTTATGGTCTGGAAAGCTACTGTTATAAATGAGATAAACAACATTAGCAATACAGGCATAATAAAGAACCATGCTTTCAAATCTGTGCGGAAAGCATAATGGCTCAACCAGGCATTCATACTAAACCAAGCTAGTGGCAAAGCAATAACAACTGCTATCAGAATTAACAGAAAGAATCCCTTAACCAACTGATAGAAGAGTGTCCAACGGGAAGCCCCAAGAACTTTACGTATCCCCATTTCTTTGGTACGTGTGGAACATGAAAACATGACCAGTACCCAAAGTCCCAAACAGGAAATGAAAATAGCCAAACCGGTAAAAGCGCCAATCATTACACCAAACACCTCATCCTGACGATACTGGTGGTCGAAGAATTGGTCGAGGAAAAAGTAATCGAAACTGGAATCCGCAAAATATTGATTCCAAATCTCATGCACCTGTGATACCAATTCACGAGGATCACCGGAAGTCATTACGATAGAGATATAACGTTGTGGTAACCAGGCAATCTTATCTTTATGAATCAACATGATAGGTGTATAATTCTTGCTCAATGCCTGTTGGTGATAATCTTTCACTACTCCGATAATCTGCATCGGGGCATCAGTACATTCAACGTTCACCAACTCCCCTATAGCCTCATCATTAGATGTAAAGCCCAGGTTACGTACAGCCGTTTCGTTAATCACCAGTTTGTCTACATCATCTCCATAGTCTTCCGAGAAATTTCTTCCGGCCACAACTTGCAATCCATAGGCATCCACATAATCGGGGTCGCAGGCAAGCATCTCATACAGGCGATTCTGCTTCAGAGCATCATTGGTACGGCGATTGGAAAGGAAAGTCGCTACTTCCTCGCCCGGCACAGCGCCGGAGAAAGTGACTTGATATACCAACGGAAGACGTGCTATCGTTTTTTTCATAGCTTCCAGTTTCGTATTCAGTCCCTCGGTATGCCCAGGAAATTTGACCACCAATGTCTGATTGGTCTTAACTCCCAAAGACTGGCTGCGCATAAAACTCAACTGTGCAAAGACAATCAATGTGCCGCACAACAATATCATTGAAACCATATATTGAATGATAACCAAAACTTTCCGTGTCCGTTCTCCGGATTTACTATGCAAGAATTTCCCCTTCAACAACATAATTGGTTTCCGATTCAGCAAAGCCAATGCCGGATAATATCCAGAAAGGAATATCCCGACGATAAAAACAAGAATCAATAAAATCCACCAATAATCTATCAGCCAAACGGAGAAGGTAACGGTACGGCCTACCAATTGATTAAAGTACGGAAGAACCAATTCTATCAAGCCAACGGCGAGTACAAAAGCTATCAGGTTCATCACTAATGCTTCAAACAAAAATTGATGAATCAACTGCTTGCGGAAAGCTCCCACTACCCGCCTAACTCCCACTTCTTTGGCACGCTCCATTGAACGGGCTACGGTGAGGTTTATATAGTTTATCCAGGCAATAGCCAAAATAGCAATAGCAGCAAAAATCAAGGCAATCATAGAAGAACGGTTTCCTTTCGTCTCCGCTTCGTATCCTACCTGCGGAGTGAGGTGTATATCTGCCAGAGGGATTAAAGAGACTCCCCATGTCTTGTTTTTCAAGGCTTCATCCGTCTTGTACTTTTCCGCCATTACAGGAAATTCTCTCTCTATTTCCGCTTTCCTTTCGGGAGAGTCAAGCAGGACGTAGGTATAAGCCTCGTGTTTGTACCAATATTCCTGCATATATTTAGGCAGAGATTTATACGAAATCAGAAAACTATAATGTATATGCGAGTTGGAAGGCATTTCTTTCATCACTCCGGTCACTTCACACGATATCTTGTCGTATGCGCCGGTAAAGATGAATATCTTCCCGATAGGGTCTTCGTCCTTGAAATATTTACTGGCAATGCGTTCGGTGATTACCACTTGCCCCGGCATGGAGAGACAGGTTTTCTTATCGCCTTTCAAAAGTTCGAAATCAAAAAGGCGAAAAAAGCTGGGTTCGGCATACGCTATCTGATTCTCCCGCAAGGTCAGTTCACCGTATTTCACTATTTGTTCCGGCTGGAGTAGGGAGCCGATTCGGGTATAATCCTCTATTCCGGCAAGGTTCTCTTTCATTGCCGAACCATATCCGAAGGAGCTGCTTGCCCAGTAGTCGGTCAGTACTTCCCCTTCGTGAAACGTACTTTGCACACGGTAGATATGGTCATACTTTGTGTGCATTTTATCAAAGCTGAATTCAAAAGTCACGTAGGTAAGAATCAGCAGTGCCGATGCCATACCAATCGCCAGTCCGAATATATTAATGAAACTGAACCTTTTCCGTTTCATCAGATTCCGCCAAGCACTATTCCAGTAATTTCCTATCATACAGTTTCATTTTTAGCTGACACATTTTTTCCCAGCGGGCGGTTGACGTTTTCGGCTACGATTTGTCCGTCTAATAATTGAATGACGCGGTGTGCGTACATTGCATCCCGTTGAGAGTGGGTAACGATGATGATAGTAGTTCCCTGAGCATTCAGTTCACTCAATAGTTCCATTACTTCTATACCGTTCACCGAATCCAAATTTCCGGTAGGTTCGTCAGCGAGAAGCAATTTACAGTCCGTCACTACGGCACGAGCAATAGCTACGCGCTGTTGCTGTCCACCGGACAATTGCTGTGGATAATGGTTGGCACGATGCAGCAGGTTTACTTTCTCGAGTACTTTCTTTACTCTTTCTTTACGTTCATTGGCTTTGACGCCTATATAGATAAGGGGTAATTCTACATTCTCACATACGGTCAGCTCGTCAATCAAGTTGAAACTCTGAAAGATAAAGCCGAGATTACCTTTCCTGAGGGCAGTCAATTGGTTCTCATTCATTTTATCCACCTGTTTTCCTTCAAAGAAATAAGAGCCGGAAGTTGGAGAATCGAGTGTACCCAAAATATTCAGCAGTGTTGACTTACCGCATCCCGAAGGACCCATTATAGCAACAAACTCCCCTTGTTCCACTTGTAAAGTGACTTCGTTCAATGCCTTTGTCTGCACTTCTTCGGTTGCGAAGAGTTTTGTCAGTTTTTCAGTCTTAATCATAATCAGTTCAATATTTATTAGTTATTCATATTTTAAAATACTCATCGGTTTCAAGCAGATAATGCGCCACACTTGTTGAAAAACAGTAAGGAACGCAATCAGCATCAACAGCGCAAAAACGACTGCATATATCCACCAAGGTAGCGAAATATGGAAAGCATACGTCTCCAACCAGCCATTCATTAACACTGCTGATACGGGTATACCGATTGCAGATGCCAATATAGTGAGCAACATCAGCTCCTTGGTCAAGATAAAAAACAGGCTGCTTTTATTTGCACCGAGCACCTTGCGGATACCCACTTCTTTCAAGCGCGATAAGGTTGAAAACAATGTTACAATCCACAAACCGAGACATGCCACAAATATGGCAATTAAAGAAGCACTGGCAAATATCCAACCGAAATTACGGTCTGATTTATAAAGGAAAGTATTCAAATCACTCAAAAAGAAATAAGAAAATAAAGAAGTCGGAAAATATTCATGATACATCTGCTCGATCTCCATCAAAGCACTATCTTCTCCTTCGCCTGTCAAGCGGACTGAAATATAAGGTGTTGCAATAAATGGTACTCGCTCTTTCATAAAGAAGATAATAGGTTTGTAAGCCACGGAAAGCGATTGCTGGTGATAGTTTTTCACCACTCCGATAATTTCGAGCGGTTCGCCTACCACCTCCATTTTAACCTGCTGTCCCAATGCGGCTTCGGGCGACTCATAACCTAATAACCTGACTGCTTCCTCGTTGAGCACTATCCGGTTGAGGTCACCGCCAAAGTCCTCAGAGAAGTACCGCCCACAAATCATAGCGGGCATATAGGCAGATAGATAATCATAATCTACGGCAAACATCTGTATCAGTTTCACTTGCGAAGGGTCACTTCCATAAGGACGATTGGTAAAATAATTGGCTACCTCCACCCCGGGAACAGCTCCTGAAACGGTTACGTGGCTTACATCTGCCCGTTGCTTCAGACGCTTGGTGAAACTTTCCAGACGTAGTGCCAATCCCTCGGTGAAAGAGGGGTACTTAATGACTAACATACGTGAATGAGAATCGACGGAAGCCTCACTTTGCATATAACACACTTGCCGAATCACTGTGAACGTGCCAGTAATCAGAACAAAAGAAGCGAGAAACTGAACCACAATCAGCACTTTCCTTATCCGGTTACCACGTTTACCGTGTAACAGTTTCCCCCTCATAATTTCCGACGGACGTATAGTAACCATCAGCCAAGAAGGATAGAAGCCTACAACAAACGTACCAATAACAACCACTCCGGCTACAATTCCCCAGAAAGCAGGCAACATAAGTATATCCGTCCCAAAGCTTTGCCCTGCCCAGCGATAAACAAGGGGTAAAAGAAGTTCCAGCCAACCAAGAGCTATCAGCGTAGCCAACAGATTCATGAAACCTGATTCAAGAAGTCCCTGGATAATAATCTGACGGCGCGAAGCACCAAAAGCCTTACGCAACCCGAACTCACGTCCGCGTTCCAAGAAACGTGCCACGGTCAGATTCAAGGCATTAGCCCAACCTATCAGTAGCAGGGCAACGGACATCACCAATAGTATAAGAACCGCAGTCCGACTCCCTTTCACTTCTTTCTCATAAGCTTTTTGTGGAGTGAGATGAATGTCTTTCAGCGGTATCAGTTCTACCGCCCAAGTCTTATGTCTCAAGGCATCAGTTTTGTACTTATCGGATATATTGAGAAAAGCCTCTTCAATCTCTTCCGGACATTTTCCGGACATCAGGCGGACATAGGTATAAACTCCGTGAATGTACCAAATGTCCTGTCGCTCTTTGGGAATCGTACTATATGAAAGTAGAAAATCATATTGCAGATGAGAACGAACAGGCATATCTGCTATCACGCCGGTAACTTCAAAGTTTTGCTGCGATGAAGGCGTACTGAAAGTCAGCACCTTCCCTATCGGGTCTTCTTCATCAAAATAACGATTTGCCGCACTTTCGGTCAGTACCACCGTATTAGGACGCACCAGTTGCCCGGTCTTATCTCCTCTAATTATCGGGAAATTAAATATCTCAAAAAAAGCAGGTTCGGTGTAGCAATAATGTGCTTCGGCAAATCTCCTGTCGAAGTAATTCACCACTTGTTCGCGGTCTTGTGCTGTTACACGGACATACTTCTCAATGCCTGCAATTTCACGAGCCATTGCAGGTGCATGGCCGTAAGCTGTAGTCGCCCAGTTATCTGTCAGCGTCTTGCCTTCATACAACCGGCTTTCAACACGATATACACGCTCGGTATTGTGGAATGAATCGTAGCTTAACTCCGACCATACGTAAAGTATGATAAGCAATGCTGTTGCAATACAAACAGACAATCCCGTTATATTTATCAGTGTCAGAGATTTTTTAACCCGCTGACTACGTATCACTTGTGAAAAGTAATTTATCATATCATAGACTTATTTCAGTATCAGTTTCTCGTTATCGCCAAACAGTTCATATCCGGATACAATCACCCGATCACCAGGTTTTAATCCTTCGGTAACCTCATAATACTGCGGATTTTGTCGTCCGATGCGGATAGGCTGACGAATAGCAAATTTACCACTTTCATCCACAACATACATCCATCGTCCACCGCTTATTTGGAAAAATCCGCCACGCGGCACCAAAATAGCCTGTGCAGGGTCGCCCAATTGTAGATTGATATGATAGGTCTGCCCTGCACGTATATTCTCCGGTCGTCCGGCTGTAAACTGCAAATCGGTACGAAACTGCCCTTCTTTTACTTCCGGATACGGCTTCGTCACCTCCAGTTTATAACTGACACCGTCACGGGTAAAGTCAGCCGGCAATCCGGGTACAACACGCTCCACGTAATGTTCGTCAATCTGCGCTTGTACTTTCAGGTCAGAAGTGATGATCTGACCAATGTGCTCGCCCGCAGCTATTGATTGTCCTATCTGTGCATCAAGATTACCTACCTGCCCGTCAATAGGAGCTTTCACCTTCAGGTTCTCAATTCGTTCGCGTACCAGCGCGAGACTCTGTTTCATATTACGTATGTTCTCGTCCAAGCTGTTTACCTGACTTTCACGGAAAATATTATCCTGACGAATACGCTCGTCAATGACATCCAACTGTTCTTTAGCCGCATCATACTCCTCTTTGGCAAGTCGATAATCTTCTTCTGCAATAAGTTGCTCTTTTATCAGGCGACTGTATTGCTCATAACGGCGCTGTTTCACCAGCCGATCTTTATTTAGCCCAATACGCTCTTGTTTTAAACGCAAGCGTTCCTGCTCCATGCTAATACGGGTATTACGAAGTTCATTCTCCTGATAAGCCAGATCCGCTTCGCTCTGCATAATACCAATATTTAGTAACGGATTACTGAGACGCAAAATCACGTCGCCTGCCTTCACCATAGCACCTTCTTCTTTTAGACGTTCTTCCACACGTCCACCTTCCACGGCATCCATATAAATAATACGATTAGGCATTACCTGACCAATGACACGAATATAGTCATTAAACTCACCACGGTTAACGGTAGCAATCGTCAGACGTTCTTTCTCCACAGTCATGGAAGAGGTAGTGTCTCTGAATATGAAATATAAAACAACGGCAATAACAAAGGCTATACCACCTATTACATATAGATGTTTACGGGTAATGCCGGGTTTACGTTCAATAGGTGTATCCATAAGGAATCAATCAAAAATAGGGTTATTATAAATTAGTTATTAAAGAAGTATCAACTTTGTTATTCAAAATATATAAACTCTGCCTTTATAAGAAAGTTCCCTCCCGGTAATATTTCTCCAGTTTCATCATCATTTCTACCTGCAAGCGCACACGAACCAGTTCTGCTTTGGCGGAAATAAAACGATTACGGGCTTCCATTAACTGAAAGACAGAGATAAGCCCTTCTTCCCACTTTCGTTCGGATTCTTTCAAGACCAGAGTTTCCGCGCTCAATTGCTGCAATACCTGTTGATGTTCCGTATAGCCGGCACGTAGGGAAAGAAGAGTTTGCTCAATTTCAGTATATAGCTGTTGCTTCTCCAATTCCTCTTCATTCTTCAGGCGATACAAGTTCAATTTCAACTTCCTTTGATTCGTAAAACGTTCAAAACCGCTCAACAAAGGGAAAGAGATACCGATACCGATATATTTTCCTATATTATCCCGCAATTGCCTGGCGGAAAATGCAGTGTTGTAGAAATTAGAACCTACCGTAAAGCGGGCATAAACAGAAGGAGAAAAAGCTCCGCCCGCCATTGCATATTCTTTGCGGGCAGCTTTCTGCTTTAAGCTAATCATACGCATGGCAGGGAGTACTTCCAACGATTGTCTATACAATGTTTCCGTAGAGGGGAGTGAAAGCAACGGGAGTTTATTCAATTCGACAATCGTATCCTGAATGACAAGTGTATCACCCGACTGAAAGTTCATCAACTGTTCCAGATGCAGTAATGACAACCGACAGCTATTAGCACGGGATTGGTAACGATATATATCCCCTTCCCTGCGGGCTTTTACCTCTTGCAAGTCGGAAACGGATTTCAAGCCCAGTTCCACAAATGTCTCGGTTTGTTTCAGATATCGTTCGCTCAACCGGCTTTGCTCCAAAGCCAAATTCAAGAGTTTTCTTTCCAAAACCAGTTTGTAGTAAGCATCCGTCACTTGATAGGCGAGTTCATTCTGCCTGTCTTTCAGTTCCCATTTGCTGCGTTCCCGATTTATTTTCCGAAAACGAACCTGATTGATACGTGAAAAACCTTCAAACAAAGACAAAGTCATATCAAGACCTATCGTTCCTTCTTCAAAAGTCTTTTCTGTATAACCATTGGTATCCGGGTCTATCGAACGCCCGAAACGCTTTCCTGTTTCTGCGTTGGCTACTATGCGGGGAAGAAATGTACCGATAGCGGCAGCATAATCCGTTCGTGCTTCCTTTATGTTAATGGCACTATTCCGTATAGAAGGATTCTGTTTCCATGCCAAACGGATACATTCATCCAAACTCATTGCAGATTGAGCATACGTAACCACGGGCAATAAAAACAATAAAAAGAAAATGTTCCTCATTCTTCAGTATATATGCAATTGTGTTCTATATGAATTAAAAAAGCAAACATAATGCCACAGCACTTAAACCGCTGATTACAAGATAGATGACATACATTATTTTATCGTTCCCGTCCAATTATTACACACTATAACGTCTAAAAATTGGACGTTATCAATAAAAAGCCACCATGACCTGCGTGCAAACAGCCATTATTCAACGTTCAGGCTATAAATATTACTTAAACGAAACATAGGATAAAGTCATGTTTCAGGAAATGTATCATAAAACGTCTAATTATTGGACACTCTCTTGCAGGTAAAAGTAAAAACGAATATCTTTACCCAAAAACTTAAAGAATCGTTCAACCCAGACAGATCCCCCCCAATCTTACATATATGGAAACCGGAACTATTTTAATAGTAGATGATAATAAAAGTGTGTTGGCTTCGCTGGAACTTTTACTCGAAAATGAATTCAGTACAGTCCGCACAGCTGCCAATCCTAATCAAATAACAACACTGCTCACTACCACTTCCATTGATATCGTAATTCTCGATATGAATTTTTCGGCCGGTATCAATAACGGCAACGAAGGACTATACTGGCTGAAACATATTCACGAAATCCGCCCCGCACTCCCTGTGGTAATGTTAACTGCTTACGGAGATGTGGAACTAGCCGTAAAAGCTTTGAAGAACGGAGCTACCGACTTTCTTCTCAAACCTTGGGATAACCGGACACTGGTTCAGAAAATAAAGGAAGCATACAATAATAAATCGAACAGGAAAAGTTCCTCAAAATCAAAAAACTCAATCGTAGGATCCGGCAATCCGAACAAACCTGAAATGCTGATAGGGCATTCTCCCGCCATGCTACAATTAATAAAGGTAGTCAATAAAGTAGCCAGGACCGACGCCAATATTCTGATAACCGGAGAAAACGGGACCGGAAAGGAAATGCTGGCCAGAGAAATACACCGCCTGTCTCCACGCAATACTCGTCCCATGTCAAGTATCGACATGGGAGCTATCAGTGAATCCCTTTTTGAGAGCGAGCTTTTCGGTCACGAGCGCGGAGCTTTTACGGACGCTTACGAAAGCCGTCCGGGAAAATTCGAAGCTGCCAGCGGCAGTTCGCTTTTTATGGATGAGATTGGAAATCTTCCCCTTGCACTACAAGCCAAATTACTGACTGTACTACAAAACAGGAATATCACCCGAATTGGAAGTAATAAAGTCGTCCCCGTTGATATACGACTCATTTCCGCCACCAATAAAGACATCCCGGAAATGGTGAAACAAGGATTATTCCGCGAAGATTTATTCTACCGTATCAACACTATCCACCTTGAAATTCCTCCATTACGAGAACGAGGAGACGACATACTCCTGTTCGTCGAAACCTTTCTCCACCGTTTCGCTTCGAAATACCAACGCCCGGAAATGCGAATGCATGAGCAAACAATAGAGAAACTACGCTCTTACCACTGGCCGGGCAATATCCGGGAACTGCAGCACGCTATCGAGAAAGCCGTTATCTTGTGTGAAGGCAACGTGATACGCCCCAAAGACATTTTGGTAAAACAAACCTGGAAGCCGCAAACCACCAGCACTATCCCTAATTTGGAAGAAGTGGAAAGGCAAGCCATTGAAACAGCCATTCTGCAAAATAATGGCAACCTGACTGCCGCCGCCGAACAATTGGGAATCAGCCGTCAGACACTCTATAACAAACTAAAACGTTTCAAACTCTGAACAGCATGATATTCAGCCGACACATCTATTGGGTTATACTACTACACGTCATGCTTATCCTCGTCACCTCGGGAACAGGCGCCTGGCTTATCATCTCACAACGCGGATTTGTAATAGGCACATTACTAATTACCTGTTCCCTCTTCCAAATCAGCAGGCTGGTAAATAAACTAAATTCATTCAACCAAAAGTTGCGTGTCTTTTTCGATGCCATAGAAGACAAGGATAATATGCTTTACTTTCCCGAACAAAACGTTAGTAAAGAACAGGAAAAACTGAACCGCTCTCTCAACCGCATCAATTTCCTGCTCGCCAAAACTCAATCAGAATATTCCAAACAGGAACACTTCTACCGCTCACTCTTGGAAGAAGTGCCCAGCGGTGTATTAGCATGGGATTCTACCGGAAAAATAATCATAGCAAACAGCACTGCCCTTTCCTTATTAGACTGCCAGCAATTAACCCGATACCGACAACTGGAATCCTTACTGCAAGAAAAAGGCAAAAAGGAGCATCTCAGTCTTTCACAAAGCCGGATGAAACTACAAGATGAAACAATAACGCTCTTGTCTATCAAGGATATCGGTGACGAACTTAGCGACAAAGAAAGTGAATCGTGGAACAAACTAAGCCACGTGCTCACTCATGAAATAATGAACACCATTGCTCCCATTATCTCCCTGTCACAAACACTGTCCACCTATCCGGACATCAACGAAAAAGCAGTTCGCGGACTTCGCATCATTCAAGCACAAAGCGAACGTTTATTGCAATTTACCGAATCCTTCCGTCACCTCTCCTACCTGCCCAAACCCGAAAAGAAACTTTTCTCACTTACGGCAACCCTGCAAAATCTCCGGGAACTCTTATCCGGCGACTTCAAAGAAAGCAATATCATCTTCACACTGACCTGCAAACCTAAAACGATTTATATGAAAGGTGACGAGAACCAACTCTCCCAAGTCCTGCTCAACCTTCTGAAAAACTCCATGCAAGCACTGGAAGGAAAAGAAAAAGGCAGAATCAGCATCCATGCACAACAAGACGAACACATATCTATTGACATTGCGGACAACGGCCCGGGTATTCCGCCTGAATTACAGGAAAAGATATTTATTCCTTTTTTTACCACCAAATCAGAAGGCAGCGGTATCGGATTAAGCCTATGCAAACAAATTATCCGCCTTCACGACGGGCATCTCACCATTCAGGAAAGCAATCCCGGCAAAACAATTTTTCATATTGATATGCCATTATAAAACAAACCTTTCCGGTGCTTTTCGTGTTTATTATTATATAAACGAACGAATCGCACGATATGAGCATCAAAGAACAATACTGGAAATATTCCCTCATTGTCATTATTCTATTTATGGGAGTTATCATCTTCCGGCAAATCACTCCTTTTTTGGGAGGATTACTGGGAGCATTAACTATGTATATACTTGTACGCACACACATGAATCATCTGACAGAAAAGCGGAAAATGAAACGCAACATCAGTGCATTACTGATTACGGCAGAAACCATTATGGTGTTTCTTGTTCCGCTGGGATTAACAATCTGGCTGGTGGTAAACAAACTTCAGGATATAAATCTGGCTCCGCAAACCTTTATCGAACCCATTCAGCAAGTAGCAGAATTTATTAAAGAAAAGACCGGTTATGATGTATTGGGAAAAGATACGCTATCATTCATCGTATCTATCCTCCCTCGTGTCGGACAGATAATTATGGAAGGCGCCAGCAGCCTTGCAGTCAATCTATTCGTCATGATATTCGTGCTTTACTTTATGTTGATAGGAGGAAAAAAAATGGAAGCATACGTCAACGACATTCTTCCTTTTAATGAGGCAAATACGCAGGAAGTCATTCGTGAGATTAACATGATTGTACGTTCCAATGCTATCGGCATTCCTCTGCTGGCTATCATTCAGGGAGGCGTCGCCATGATAGGCTATCTTATTTTCGGAGCACCCAATATACTATTATTAGGTTTCCTCACCTGCTTCGCAACTATTATTCCAATGGTAGGTACAGCATTGGTATGGTTTCCCGTAGCCGCTTATCTGGCTATTAGCGGAGACTGGTTCCATGCAATCGGGCTCGCTGCATACGGAGCCATCGTCGTGTCACAATCCGACAACCTGATCCGATTTATCCTTCAAAAGAAAATGGCGGACACACATCCGCTCATCACTATTTTCGGAGTTGTCATCGGTTTGCCGTTATTCGGATTTATGGGAGTCATCTTCGGTCCGTTATTACTCTCGCTATTCTTCCTTTTCGTGAATATGTTCAAGAAAGAATATCTGGATTTGCGAAATAACCTTCCTTCAAGATGAGGGAACTATCGAAAAAATGCGTACTTTTGCGGGCGTAAAAACGACACTTAAATTCAATGGAAGCATTTACATTCAATACTGCCGAACTGATTCTTTTATCGGCAGCAGGTATTCTTTTTATCATTCAGCTTATTTACTATTTCGGTTTGTACAATCGGATACACGTTCGTAATAAGACTGTACGCAAAGAGGAAACCCACTTCTCACGGGAATTGCCTCCACTTTCCGTCATTCTTTGTGCACGCAATGAAGCTGATAACCTGCGTAAAATTCTGCCTGCTATTCTGGAACAAGATTACCCGCAGTTCGAAGTCATTGTTATCAATGACGCTTCCACTGATGAAACAGAAGATGTGCTGGGATACATGGAAGAAAAATATCCTCATCTCTACCATAGTTTTACACCGGACAGCGCCCGCTATATCAGCCACAAGAAACTAGCTCTGACATTAGGTATCAAAGCCAGCAAGCACGACTGGCTTGTATTTACGGAAACCAACTGTATGCCTGCAAGTAACCAATGGCTGAAACTTATGGCGCGCAACTTCACTTCGCAAACGCAAATCGTATTGGGGTACAGCGGATACGACCGTATCAAAGGCTGGTTACACAAACGTATCGCATTCGATACATTATTTCAGTCTTTACGTTATCTGGGGTTCGCCTTGGCCGGAAACCCCTATATGGGTATCGGTCGTAACATGGCTTACCGTAAAGAATTATTCTTCAAACAAAAAGGATATTCCAAATATCTGAACCTGCAACGCGGAGAAGATGACTTGTTCATTAATCAAATAGTAACCAAAACGAATACGCGCGTAGAAACTGACTTCAACGCTACGATGCGTATACAGCCCGTCTATCGCTACAAAGACTGGAAGGAAGAAAAAGTTAGTTATATGGCTACCGCACGCTTCTACCGTGGAGCACAACGTTACCTGTCGGGATTCGAAACATTTTCCCGCCTGTTATTCTATGTCGCCTGTATGGCAGGTATCGTATTCGGCATACTCAACTTTCATTGGCTGGTAGCAGGTATTGCATTATTGATATGGCTGCTTCGTTACATAACGCAAGCTATTGTGATTAACCGGACAGCCAAAGAAATGGGGGGAGGCAGAAAATATTATTTCTCATTGCCCATATTCGATATTCTCCAACCGATACAATCTCTTAATTTCAAGCTATGCCGCCTTTTCCGAGGGAAAGGTGATTTTATGAGAAGATAATAAACCTGTTTACTTATATCCGGAAGGAAGACTTACTCATATCGCATAGAGTTTGCCGGATTGATTTTCGTTATCAGGAAAGAAGGACCGATCAACATCAGCACCGACGACAACAATGTACCGATATTAATCAAAAGAAAAAGCCAGATATTGAAAGAGACCGATACTGTATCGACATAATAACTTTCCGGGTCGAGTTTGAGAATTCCGAATTGAGATTGAATAAAGTAGAATGCCAGACCGATCACGTTTCCCCACAGCATTCCTTTTCCGATAAGAAAAACAGAGAACCAAAGAAACGTCTTACGAATAGTGAAATTGTCAGCTCCCAACGCTTTCAGGATTCCTATCATATTAGTACGTTCAATGATAATAATCAATAGACCGGAAATCATGGTAAATCCGGCAACCCCTATCATTAAGAACAAAATCACCCATACATTCATATCCAATAAGCCAAGCCATTCAAATATCTGGGGATTCAGTTGTTCAATATTCCGTACATAATATATGCCTCCAAACTTATCCCGCTGACTATCGGTATCAATAGCGATTTCATAAGTTACGTCTTCCAACTTATCATAATCACGAACCTGCAATTCCACTCCGCTCACCTGCTCCCTCTGCCAACCGTTCAAGCGGTTCACCAGATTGAGATCAGTCAATAAAAAAAGATTATCATACTCGGAGAAGTTAGTCTGATAGATTCCGACAATCGTCAAACGACGGGCACGAACCTCATCTTGTATATAATAGGTATAAATTTTATCTCCTAGCTTCAACTTCATCTTAGTAGCCAAAGCCTTGGAAATAAGCACCTGATTGGAAGATACAGAATCACTGAAAACGGGAATTTCTCCTTCGACCAGATATTCCTTCATAAAGCGGGAATCAAATTCCGGTCCAACACCCTTCAGCACCATTCCCTGAAAGGCGTCGTCTGTTTTTATCATTCCCGGTTTGGTAGAATAACGTTGTACATGACTCACTTCAGGATAATCGGAAAGGGCGGCAATCAAACTGTCGCCAGCAACAATCGGATGTGTCTCATAAGAATTGACCGCATCCAGATTCGTTATCTGGATATGCGAGCCAAATCCAATGACCTTATTTCTCACTTCACTTTTAAACCCGATCACTACCGCTACCGCTATAATCATTACAGCCAGTCCGATAGCAATACCCGCCATAGCAATGAGGACCGCAGGACGTGATACCTGCTTTCCGCCATCGCTTTCACGATAGATACGCCGGGCTATGAAAAGTGATAGAGACATCTTTTATTCCGTTCTTCCCGGATACGCCTCCAAAGCCTTTTGCAAGACAAAAAGCGCACGGGTCAAGTCTTCTTTTTTCAATACATAAGCAATACGAACCTCGTTGATACCGGAGCCCGGAGTGGTATAGAAACCGGAAGCCGGAGCCATAAAGACTGTCTGCCCTTCGTACTCGAAGTCTGAAAGACACCAGGCACAGAACTTATCCGAATCATCTACCGGAAGTTTCGCCACCGTGTAGAAAGCTCCCATAGGAATCGGAGAATAAACACCCGGAATGCGGTTCAATCCGTCAATGAGGCATTTACGACGTTCCACATATTCATCATAGGTCTCACGTGAATATTCTTCCGGAGCATCCAATGAAGCCTCGGCAGCAATCTGTCCGATCAAAGGGGGACTCAAACGAGCCTGACAGAACTTCATAACAGCGTCACGTATCTCTTTGTTCTTGGTAATCAGCGCACCGATACGGATTCCACATTCCGAATAACGTTTCGAAACGGAGTCAATCAGAACCACATTATTCTCGATGCCTTCCAAATGGCAGGCAGAAATATAGGGCGAACCGGTATAGATAAATTCGCGATATACTTCATCGGAGAAAAGGAATAAATCGTATTTCTTCACCAAGTCACGAATCTGATTCATCTCACGACGGGTATACAGATAACCGGTCGGATTGTTCGGATTACAAATCAGGATAGCTTTGGTACGTTCATTTATCAGTTCTTCAAATTTCTCCACTTTCGGAAGTGAGAAACCCTCTTCGATAGTCGTGGCGATAGTGCGGATCTTCGCTCCGGCAGAGATAGCAAATGCCATATAGTTGGCATAAGCCGGTTCCGGAACAATAATTTCATCCCCGGGATTCAGACAGGAAAGGAAAGAGAAAAGCACCGCCTCCGAACCACCCGATGTAATGATTATATCATCTGCTGTAAGATTGATATTGAACTTTGCATAATATCCTACTAATTTCTCGCGATAGCTACGATAACCTGCGCTGGGACTGTACTCCAGCACTTTGCGATCAATGTTGCGTATCGCGTCAATCGCGACCTGAGGCGTGGGCAGGTCAGGCTGTCCGATGTTCAGGTGAAATACATGAACTCCGCGTTGCTTGGCAGCGTCTGCCAAAGGAGCCAGTTTTCTGATAGGAGATGCAGGCATCTCGTTTCCGCGAATGGATATGGTTGGCATAATTTTAACTACATGTACGCAATAATTTGAATACAGAGACATAAAAACTTTAAAAACCTTAGCAAGGTTAAAAACGTTATGGGATTTTGAAAATAAAGCTATACATTTGTCATACGGAAAACTTAAAACAATATCATAATGACCATACACCTTATCTCATTTGCGTCACTACTTCATAAACAAGCCACGCTGCGCAGTTCGCATGAAGCGATTTTAAGCGAACTCGAAAAATATTATACTGTCAAGCTTGTCGATTATCAGGATATGGACAAGTTGACGAGTGATGATTTCAAGATTATTTTTATCGCTACCGGCGGAGTAGAAAGACTGGTCATCCAACATTTCGAACGACTTCCCCGCCCTGCCATTTTACTGGCCGACGGTATGCAAAACTCACTTGCAGCCGCTCTGGAGATATCTACATGGTTACGCGGAAGAGGAATGAAAAGCGAAATTCTTCACGGTGAATTACCGGCAATCATACAACGTGTACATATACTCTATAATAATTTCCGGGCACAACGTTCTTTATTCGGCAAACGCATCGGAGTTATCGGAACACCTTCATCCTGGTTGGTCGCCAGCAATGTTGACTATCTTCTGGCAAAACGCCGTTGGGGTATCGAATACATAGACATTCCATTGGAACGAATTTATGAACATTTTCAACAAATCACAGATGAACAGGTAGGTGCTTCCTGTGCCGCCGTTGCTTCACAAGCTCTTGCCTGCCGTGAAGGAACTCCCGAAGATTTAATCAAAGCGATGCGATTATATCGGGCTATTAAGAAAGTATGCGAAGAAGAAAAGTTGGAGGCGTTGACACTCAGTTGTTTCAAACTGATTGAGCAAATCGACACTACCGGTTGTCTGGCATTATCTTTGCTGAATGACGATGGCATAATGGCAGGTTGTGAAGGGGATCTTCAGTCGATATTTACTTTGCTGGCCGTGAAGTCATTAACCGGAAAAGACGGATTCATGGCGAATCCTTCCATGATTAATTCCCGCACCAACGAGCTTATATTGGCTCACTGTACCATAGGCCTTAAACAAACGGAAAGATACATTATCCGCAACCACTTCGAGACAGAAAAAGGTATTGCTATCCAAGGCTTACTTCCAACAGGAGACGTGACTATTATTAAATGTGGCGGCGAATGTCTGGATGAATATTACTTGTCCACGGGAACATTATCCGAAAACACGAATTATATCAATATGTGCCGTACACAGGTACGTATCCGTATGAATACTCCCGCCGAGTATTTCCTGAAGAATCCATTGGGCAATCATCATATTCTGATTCACGGAAATTACGAAGATGCATTGAATGAGTTTTTCCTGGCGAATGCCTGCAAACGGACAGAATAAATAAAATACAGAAAAGCAATCCGAAAACAGTCTAGAATAGAAAATATGAAAATCACACCCTCTTACCTTTATCTCTCGTTACTTCTTTGTCTATTAAGCTATGCACCGCTCGATGCACAAGAAGCGTTCAATGACTCAGTCGCCTTAATCAAAAGAAACTATATAAATGCCACTGTCGGCAAAGATAAAGGTAAGGAGGTGCTTCTTAGGCAATTATCAACAATCCCTCCAGAGAAGGAAGCTTCGGATCAGAATGTAATTGAGTTACAACAACTATATCCTATCTCCCCTAAAGAAATCAAACATTTAATAAATACTCTCCATACGGACGGTTCATGGGAAGATATCAACTACGCAGATACGAAACGTTCCGGGTGGGAACCGAAAAAACATACCGAACGGATATTGAAACTCACTAAATACCATTACCAGAAAAAGCAGATACTTAAACCGTCTGAAAGAGCCCGACTGACTAACGCCATTCATCAAGCAATGAATTTCTGGTTCAGTAGAAAACTGGTATGCAAAAATTGGTGGTATAATCAAATCGGCATTCCACGTACACTCGGGCCCGCATTCCTATTGTTCGAACAAGAAATGAGCGAACCGGAAAAACAAGGCGCAATCAAAGTAATGATGAATTCATCCTTCGGCATGACAGGACAGAACAAAGTTTGGTTGGCAGGTAATGTACTAATCAGAGCTTTATTGCAGAATGACTGGCAACTGGCAAAAGAAGCACGGAAAGTTATTGCCTCTGAAATAACTCTCGGACAAAAAGAAGGAATCAAAGCAGACTGGAGTTTTCACCAGCACGGGCCCCAACAACAGTTTGGCAATTACGGTCTGTCTTTTATATGCAATATGAGTTTCTATTCGGAACTATTTACCGGCACTACCCTTGCTTTTTCACAGGAACAACAAAGAATTCTCACCTCCCTGCTACTAGAAGGTTACCAATGGATTATCTGGAGGGGATATTGGGATGTAAATGCGCTTAACCGCCAACTATTCCGCAACGCAGATATTGACAAAGGATTTAGTTTACTATTTGCCGCACATTCATTAATGAAAAGCAGCGAACCGGAAGTTGCCGATCAAATAAAGAAAATGATTCTTCGAAATTCTTCTTTTTCACAAGTCCCCAACTCATTCACCGGAAACAAACATTTCCGGGAGTCGGACTATACCGTTCACCGTACTCCTACCTGGCTGGCTTCCGTACG
This sequence comes from Bacteroides sp. 43_46, assembly GCF_001915455.1. Lineage (NCBI taxonomy): Bacteria > Pseudomonadati > Bacteroidota > Bacteroidia > Bacteroidales > Bacteroidaceae > Bacteroides > Bacteroides sp. 43_46. The sequence continues at coordinate 54,223 of NZ_MNQN01000115.1, forward strand.
TATGGCTTCCGAACGAGTAATCGGCACGGAACTGGTGAACGAGGATAACCTGAAAGGATATTACATGGCCGACGGTGCATTGTATACGTATGTGCATGGAGATGAATACCATAACATTTTTCCTTTTTGGAATTGGAGAAGAATCCCGGGGATTACTACTTATGAAAGCAATGCGCCTATTCCTAATCCCAATAAAACAGATGCGCGAAATCACAGTTCCTATGTAGGAGGAACGACTTACCAAAATACCGGAATTACTGCCATGCAGCTGAAACGTAACAAACTGGAGGCGAATAAAACCTGGATATTTACGGATAACTATGTATTATGTATGGGAAGCAACATCCATGCTGACAGCACAGCCACTATTATGACATCTATTGACCAACGGTTCAGCAAAGGCAAAGTATGGTCTGATGACAATAAACGGATTTTCCATGATAATACTGGATATATCATCTTGCAGGCGGACACTTGCATCACTCTGACCGAGAATAAAGAAGGACAATGGAAAGACTTTATGGGAATGTACAAACCCGAAATTCTAAAAAGTAAATTATTCTCAGTTTACTTAAAACACCGTAAAGATGCACCTGCATCTTATGTATATCTGACACTTCCAGCCACCACACAACAAAAAGTGCGCGATTTCGACAGTCGCTCCGTTCATATCATCCGCAATGACAAAAAAGCACAAGCGGCCATCATCAATGATCTATGTTACGCAAGTGTTTATCATCCTACCAATTTACTAATAGACAATGATAATCCGATTGCTATCTCAGAACCAGGCACTTATATCATTCATATAAAAAAGAAAGAAATCGTGTCTCACGAATCTTTTGCACTCCAACTTACAAATAAATAACCGGTCACCGAGGAACTGATATTCCCGTGTCCTCCCATTTTCTATCATGCCACTCTACTACCGAAGTGAAACCTACCTTCTTCAAAGCAGCCAGAGCTTCAGCACGAGCATTATTTATCCTTTCCGGATAGTGAGCATCACTATTGACCTGCACCCGAACACCTAATTCTTTCAAGAAAGTGAAATATCGTTCATTAGGATAGAATGTTCCCAGTTCATGATAAGCCTTGGTATTGATTTCTACAATATAGCCGTGTTCGGCAATGGCCGTGAAGTATCCGCGAACCAATGTATCATACCACGGTTCATCCAATAACCCCGGACGATAGCAGGAAGCATTGTAGTGCATCTTATCCGCATGACCTACAATATCAAATCCCCCTAATTCTACCATACGAAGCAGATTCTTATAATAAAGGTGAACCACATAATCCAAGTCACCATCGAAATGCTTGTCTATTAATTGACGGAAAGTATCTGCCGGAGTATCAATATCCACGATTTCCCGCTCCGGAGAATACAGCATGTGTACCGAACCGATCCGGTAATCAAGCGGCAAATCCTGAAAACGAGGCAAAGAAGGATTGCTGTCCTCATCCAGATAATCTATTTCAAGGCCGATTGCCAATTCTATTTTATCAGCATACTTTTCTTTGAGACGGGAGAATTCAGAAAGGTAATCATCCATCCGATCCCATTCCATTGTCCATGCAGTAGAGAACGGCAACGGGGCATGGGAAGAAATGCCATAGGAAGTAAAGCCTTCGCTGATAGCAAAGCGGATAAAATCTTCCATATTAGCCCGTCCATCGCAATACAGGCAATGACTATGATAATTGGTCAGGTTTGTCATAAAGGTTTATGTTATCAGGGGTATCTGGTTATCAGAATTTTCGGGTTTATTGTTATTCGGAATTCAACCTTCTATTTCGCTGAGTTCCAACCAGCGCATAGTCTTTTCATCAATCAGGTCATTCACTTCCGGCAATCGTTTTGACTTCTCGGTCAGTTCGTCCACAGAGAGCGTACCGCTGCACAGCTGTTCTTCAATCTGCGCCTTCTCCGTTTCCAGTTCGGCTATTTCTTTTTCCAGTTGTTCAAACTCACGTTTTTCTTTGAAGCTCATCTTCCGCTTATCATTCAGACGGACACGGGCCGTCTTCTCCTCCTGCGGTTTCTCAGCCTCTTTTTCCTGTTGCGCTTTCGCATCTTTCCAATCTCGGTAATCACTGTAATTTCCGGGAAAGTCACGGATATCTCCCTGTCCGTTGAATACCATTAAATGATCCACTACCTTATCCATAAAGTAACGGTCGTGTGACACCACAATGACACAACCTTTGAAGTTCTGAAGATATTCTTCGAGCACGTTCAAAGTTATAATATCCAGGTCGTTGGTAGGCTCGTCAAGCACCAGAAAGTTGGGATTACGCATCAGAACCGTGCAGAGATACAGACGGCGACGTTCACCTCCACTCAATTTATAAACGTAGCTATGCTGCGTTTCGGGAGTAAACAGGAAATGTTGAAGGAATTGGGATGCCGTCAGTTTCTTGCCGTTGCCCAGTTCTATGACCTCGGCAATATCCTGTACCACATCAATCACCTTCATCTGTTCGTCAAACTGGAGACCGTCCTGCGAATAATAACCGAAACGAACCGTTTCGCCGATATCCACCGTACCGCTATCAGGCTGTACCTGCCCCATGAGTATCTTGATAAATGTAGACTTTCCCGTTCCGTTGTTGCCTACAATTCCCATTTTCTCATAACGGGCAAAAATATAAGAGAAATCATCCAGAATCTTCAAGTCACCGAAACTCTTATAAAGATGATCGGCTTCGAATATCTTGCTGCCGATATAAGAGGCTTTTACTTCCAGTTTCACATTATCATTGCGGATATGTTGCTTCGCCACCTTTTCAAGTTCGTAGAAAGCATCTTCCCGATAACGGGCCTTATGTCCGCGTGCCTGCGGCATCCGGCGCATCCAGTCAAGTTCGGTACGATAGAGGTTATTGGCACGTTCTATCTCCACACTTTTTGCGTCGATGCGTTCCTGACGTTTTTCGAGGTAATAGCTATAATTCCCTTTATATTGATAAAGCTGCCGATTGTCTATTTCGATAATCTCCGAGCAGACACGGTCGAGGAAATAACGGTCGTGCGTCACCATGAGCAAGCTGAGATTGGTACGGCGGAGATATTCTTCGAGCCATTCGGTCATATCCAGATCAAGGTGGTTGGTAGGCTCATCAAGAATCAACAAGTCCGGTTCGGTAATCAGGGCGTTAGCCAAGGCGACACGTTTCAACTGTCCGCCGGAGAGCTGCTTCACTTTCTGGTCGAAGTTACGGATTTTGAGTTGGGAAAGGATTTGCTTGGCTTTCTGTTCATATTCCCATGCCTCCTCCTGGTCCATACGCACCAAAAGCTCATCCATCCCGGGATGTCCATCGGTTTCCATACAACGTTCGTACTCCTTTATCAGTTCCACGGTACTGTTGCCGTGATGAAAACAAGCCTCAAGGACGGTCAATTCTTCAGGATATTGCGGGTCTTGCTCCAGATAATCGACACGAAGGTCACGACGGAAAACTATATTTCCGTTATCATATCCTTCTTTGCCTGCGATGACATTCAACAAGGTTGTTTTTCCGGTACCGTTCTTGGCGATCAGTCCCACACGCTGGCCTTCGGCAATGCCAAAAGATATATTTTCAAAAAGAACCAAGTCGCCGAAGGACTTGGTCAGGTTGTCTACTTGTAAATAAGGTACTGCCACGTAGTTTAGTAATTAGTTAGGTAAGTGGTTAGTAATTAATAATCAAGGATTTATATTCTTCAATAACATTGCAAGGCTGCCCTGCTTTTACTTTGCTCCAAGCTATCTTCATCGGGTCGATAATCCGGTCCTTGTATTCAAGTACGGGAGCTTCACGGTTGCCGTCAATCAAGGTCTTCCATTCCATGCCTTCCACTTCGTTGGCCAGAATGGTGCATACCGTTATGCCGATTGCCAGCCATCCGTCCTTTTTCTTCGGTCCTATCTTGCCACTGTCAATCACCTGCTGAAGTTTTTCCAAGTCGTCTTCCACTCCCTGAAAATCTTTCTTCAGTTCCTCTTTCACGGTAGATACCACCCACTCGTAGCTTTCATTAATCTGATAAATCTCGGAGAGACGGACAGGAATAAGTTCCGCCGGATATTTCTCACCCTCCTTGCGAATCTCCAGAGTGGCGATAACCTCCTCTGCTTCCTTCACACTTCCGCCTTTGGGAACGGTAAACGAACATTCGAAAGCGATATTGCCGATACCGGTAATCCACAGGTGAGAAGTATAGTAGTTTCCTTCCTCCTGAAACATTTCCTTGCTATATGCACTCTCCAATGCCCCGACCTTCACCAATGAAGCCGATTCATTCTCTTTCAGTTCCTGCCGAACGGCATCCCTGCCGTAAGTAGCATTGCCTTTAAATGCAGATATACGAAAGTTTCCCGTCCATACATCGGGATTATAGAAAAGAAAAGAGCCTTCGCCGTCTTCAAACTCATTCCAGTCCGACGGATAGTTCATAGAAAACCATGCTCCGGGAGAGATAAATTTCTTGCCTTGCATCCTTTTTCATTAAAATGATTACTCGGGCAAAAATACGAAAAAAAGTGTTCACTACTTCCCTATCGGTTGTATTTTCCTGCGTACTTCTTTGGAAATCTCCAAAAACATATAATTCAGCTTTCCGGAATGGATACCTTCTTCGTTCTCTTTGTACTTCTTGTTGGCATATTGTTTGGATTTCTCGAAGGTGAGCAGAGACATTTCGTTCTGTGATTTACCTACCATGGTGGAATCCAGTTGCTCGTCGGGGAAGAAATCATCCAAGTCAACATCCCCAATCATTGTTGTTTCAAGGAAGTTCATGTCTTTATGGGAGTTGTCGGTATAATACCCCACGAACATGTGTCCCGGAGTACGTACCAGAATCGGGTCTATATTGATAGAACGAAGCAACGACGCAAACAACACACTACCGTCCACACAGTTGATTTGTGAAGAGTCCAGTGCATCATCAAACGTGCGGACCCGTTGCGAGAAAACAACATTGCTCGACAGGCTGGTATTGGAAACCGAACTGTAACGGAATTTGCGTTTCTGCAAGATGTTCCAAAGAGCATAGACTTGCTTGTCTACCACACCTTTCGCCTGACTCTGGTATCCCAGAAAACGATTCACGATACGGGTATTCAACGCTTCGCGAAGCAATTGGTCAATCATAGGATTTTCTTCATTGACATAGGCGGCAAAGAAGATACTGGTATCATAAAATTTTGTTCCGTTTGCCACATATCCCAACAGACACTCGTTGATGCTGCGTACTGAAAAAGTACGCACCCGCTGGCCTAAGTCGTCTCCGTTCATTTCCACCTTCACGGCTACGCTGACCGGCTCGGCTTGAACATTATTTTTCAATGCTTCATAATTCCAGATTATATCAGGATAAATGGTATACTCAGTCCGCGGTTTATTGAGAACGAACTCCGACACGGAACGGGAGAAGAAAGGCGTCTCCGCCACCTCGATACGCACACGGCTATAAGCGGTTCTTGATTTCACCCGCACGGCAATACATGACTTCGGATTTCCCAGATACATAGAGTCCGAAGGCGTGATTACTTGCGCATCCGTGGTGGCTACCGACAGTATGGCGGAAGGAAAGATATTCCCTCCCAGATCATCAACAATCTCGAAACCGGAATTGAAAGAGGTGTATTTAAAAACGGAAATCCCTCCTATCAGAAGGAAAAGGACGATGATCGCCCCTACCACTTCGCGCCTGTGATTTTTCAAGTCAAATTTTATCATTGCTTGCAAGTTGTATTTTAATCTATTGCTATTCTATTTCTCTAACAAAGATAACAAATAACAAACGTTTTTTCCTCCCCCGGCCAATAAAAACTATTAAATTTCGTCCGAACAGCCGTATTCCGCCGAATGTAATACGATTGTAATATTTGTTTCATCCGCCCGTAACAAAGTCTCCTCATCTTTGTCCCGAAATAAAAAAAAGACTAACTTTGTCATATCACATTAATACATATATCTTATGAACGAAACCCGTATTTTAGTTGTCGACGATGAAGAAGACCTCTGTGAGATTCTGAAATTCAATCTTGAAAACGAAGGTTATGAAGTGGATACCGCCAATTCTGCCGAAGAAGCGCTAAAAATGGACATCAGCAGTTATCACCTGATTCTCCTCGATGTAATGATGGGAGAAATCTCCGGCTTCAAAATGGCGAATATGTTGAAAAAAGACAAGAAAACAGCTAAAGTGCCCATTATCTTTATCACGGCCAAAGATACGGAAAACGATACGGTCACAGGCTTTAACCTGGGAGCGGATGATTATATTTCCAAGCCTTTCTCCCTGCGTGAAGTGATCGCACGTGTGAAGGCCGTACTCCGGCGTACCGCAACAGCGGAAACGGAAAGAGCCCCCGAACGGCTCGTCTATCAGTCATTGGTCATTGATATTACCAAGAAAAAGGTTAGTATCGACGGCGAAGAAGTGCAGCTTACTAAAAAAGAATTTGAAATATTGCTTCTATTGGTACAGAACAAAGGACGTGTATTTTCACGCGAAGATATCCTCACCCGCATCTGGAGCGATGAAGTTTACGTGCTCGACCGTACTATCGATGTAAATATCACCCGCTTGCGGAAAAAGATAGGCGAATACGGCAAATGCATTGTCACCCGCCTCGGATACGGATACTGTTTCGAAGCAGAATAATTATTGATTATGAACCTACCTGTCAATCAAAAACATTTCCTCTCTTTCAGCCGGAAACTCTTTCTTTCGGTCATTTCGTTGTTCCTGGTATTCGCAATCTGTTTCATCGCCTATCAGTACCAACGGGAAAGGGAATATAAAGTCGAACTGCTGAATACACAGTTACAAGACTATAACAGCCGGCTGTACGAACAACTGAACGATAGTCCGGCTATCGAAGAAACTACCGACAAATATATCCGTGACCATGCATTGAAGGATTTGCGTGTGACGCTGATTGATTTGCAGGGAAATGTCATTTATGACAGTTATAAGACGCAAGAAATAAAACACGAAAACCACCGCGACCGTCCCGAAGTGCAGAGAGCCTTGAAAGAAGGAAACGGATTCGATGTACGCCGTACTTCCGAAACCACCGGACTTCCTTATTTTTACTCCGCCACACGCTACGGGGATTATATTGTCCGGTCGGCGTTGCCGTATAATGTCAGCTTAATCAATAACCTGAAAGCAGACCCGCATTACCTGTGGTTCACCGTGATTGTTTCTTTATTGCTGATGATTATTTTCTATAAATTCACCAATAAGCTGGGAACTTCGATCAGCCAACTCCGCGAGTTTGCCATGCGTGCCGACCGGAATGAGCCTATCGAAATGGCGATGCAGTCAGCCTTTCCGCACAACGAACTGGGAGAAATTTCACAGCATATCATTCAGATCTACAAACGTCTGCACGAAACGAAAGAAGCACTCTATATCGAACGTGAAAAACTGATTACCCATCTTCAGATTTCGCACGAGGGACTAGGGATATTCACGAAAGACAAAAAGGAGATTCTGGTCAACAATCTCTTTACCCAATACAGCAATCTGATTTCCGACTCTAACCTGGAAACGACGGAAGAGGTCTTTGCAATCAGTGAGCTGAAAGAGATTATCCATTTTATAAACAAGAACCAGCAACAACGTTCGCTCAGTAAAGATGAGAAGCGGATGTCTATTACTATTAATAAGAACGGACGGACATTTATCGTAGAATGTATTATCTTCCAAGATGCCAGTTTCGAGATTTCTATCAACGATGTCACTCAGGAAGAAGAACAGGTGCGCCTGAAACGCCAACTGACGCAGAACATTGCCCACGAATTGAAAACACCTGTCAGCAGTATCCAAGGGTATCTGGAAACAATCGTCAACAATGATAATATTTCACGGGAGAAAATGAACACTTTCCTTGAACGTTGTTATGCACAAAGTAATCGTCTGAGCCGGCTGTTGCGTGACATATCTGTATTGACGCGCATGGACGAAGCCGCCAACATGATCGACATGGAACGGGTGGACATCAGTGTATTGGTAGGTAACATCATCAACGAAGTTGCTTTGGAATTGGAAGAAAAACATATCACTATCATCGACTCATTAAAGAAGGGAATACAGATCAAGGGTAATTACTCCCTGCTCTACTCCATTTTCCGCAATTTAATGGATAATGCGATTGCTTACGCCGGAACGAATATTCAAATCAACATCAACTGTTTCCGTGAGGACGAGAACTTCTACTATTTCAGTTTCTCCGATACGGGCGTAGGCGTACCGGCCGAACACCTGAACCGTTTATTCGAGCGTTTCTACCGGGTAGATAAAGGTCGCTCACGCAAACTGGGCGGTACCGGTTTGGGGCTGGCTATCGTAAAAAATGCCGTGATTATTCATGGCGGCAATATCTCCGCCAAAAGCAGTCAAAGCGGTGGACTGGAATTCGTGTTTACACTGGGGAAAGAGAAGTAATCTTTCTCCAGTATAAACACACATATTACTTCAGCGTAACTGCAACCACCACAGGATTATCATCCTCCTTTATATTTTTTGCCAATTCATCCAACTCCTTTTTCCTCTCAGGCAGTAAACTTTCCGAACAACGTTTCTCCTTCAATATCCCTATGGGAAAATAAGTCATGATCAAATGTTTGTCATCGCTCGTCCACGCCGGATGAATGTCATAGCCACCCGCTAAATTATCTTTTATCACTATATTAGTAAAGGTACCTTTCGCCTTATCATATATTCCTAACCGCGAGATTTCTCTCATACCATAATTGACAAACAGATATTTATCAGTCTCTTTCACCCAATAAACGGACAAGAATTGAAATCTCTTATTCGGATCAGCTTCGTTAACCGAAACGTCGATGTCCTTCCCCGAACAATCAAACTTATATGCCAGTTGACGCTTTTTGGGAGATACCATTTTATATATTACATTCTCCAATGCTGGTTTAAAGTATAACTGGCTGGCATAATGATACATGAAATCCCGAGAAGTCAGAATCAAACCATACTTCTTATTATCCTCCAAAAGTCCGCGCCACTTACCAGCCGTCTTCCCGGTCCGGCTATCTATCAAATAAAGTTGGACAGGATTTTGTTTATCAGCGAAATACATATCATTGCTATACAGGAGATGATTTTCATCAAACAGCCCCGCCGCCCCCATATTCTGCTTAGGTGCAGGGACACTTCGCACAAACTTTCCGTCAAAAGTGTAGCAGGTCATTGAGGTCCAGTTCTGCACATACAACAGCTTGTTCTTCCAGTCACCAAAAGCAAATAATCCTTGCAAATATTCCTCAGGCCCCTGCCCTTTTCTTCCTATCCTATTCAGAAATTTTCCTTCTTTATTGAAATGGAAGATACCGCTTGTTATAATGTCCTCACCTGTATATTGCATGATGTAAAACTCATTGTTTATCAAGCAATCATCAGTCGTTTCAAGTGGAATGTACTTAATATCGGCTGCCAGTTCACTCAACATCATTTCTTTTGGAGACTTGCCGATAGTACGTGCCAGATTAATGACGATTGGCTTCTGAGCTGAAATATCAAGATAACAACTCAAACATAGAAAAAGAATCAGGTATGCTCTCATAGTGTTCAAAATTTTGTTTGCAAAAAATATTATTATTTTAATGATTTAACTGTACATTTATAGTGGTTTTACAATCCTTTATTTCACGATTGCCGATGCAGACCTTTCGGCTTTGGTATCCAGACATCTGAATATGGATCGTGTCATTCTTTCCAATCGTCACTACATAACGGCCATCTGCATCACTGATCGTTCCTATGCCTTTTTCCGGGCAAAGTACAGATGCAGCAATCACATGATTGCCTTCTTCATCAGTAACTATTCCCGTCACCGTTACCTCCCGCTCCGCCTCAGATATAACATCCCGTGGTTCGGCAAATGCCCAGGCATAAAGAGCCAGCAAAGGCAAAAGACACACCAACCAACACTTGTGAACCGTTAATGAAGAAGGCTTTTTCAACATGGAGAGCCGCATCAGTCTGGTGGAATATGCAAAAGGATTCACCAGACTTTTCATGCTGCCATACAGCCAATAACGGGTAAGTGTATCCTTATAAACATCCATCCCTGACACATGGCTTGCAGCCCTATCTGCCAAAAACTCATGATTCTCTATCATATCGCGCTTATAAAACCACGCAAAAGGATTGAACCACTGAATTATACAGAAAATATCTCCCAAGAACAAGTCTATATAATGATGTTGCCGGACATGAGTCTTCTCATGGGAGAGAATCACCTGCGTATCAGCTTCATTCATCCCTTGAGGAAGCACAATATAATGAAGAAAAGAAAAGGAAGATGATGCAGCCGCAGATTCTACTAATGTAAAACCTGAGACGGTAGTTTTGATACCTTTACTTATATGTGTCAGCAACCGGAAAATACTCCAGCCACGTGATAGTGTAAGGAACATAATCCCTGAAAAATAGACAAAAGTGATTATCCTTCCGATATCGGCAACTTCATTTACCTTCATTTTTATAATTATGGCATTCCCTATTTGGAAAGTCTCCTCCGGCAAAACTACCGAATCGATTGCCACAGTCCGGTAATAGATAGGAATGAAAGGTAATACCAGCGCCAACACAATCCCCCCAATCAAGGAAAAGCGATTGAACAGGAAAAAGGTATTCCCACGCATTGTCCAATGATACAAACTATACAAAAGAGTAGTTAGCACGGACAATTTCAGAAGTAACATCCACATCGTTTTACTCCTTTCCTTTTTCTTCTTCCAACTTTTGCTTGGCTTCTGCAAGAAGTACGTCCAGTTCATCCACCGTCAAATTACTTTCTTTAGCAAAAAAGGAAGTCAACGATGCAAAAGAATTATCAAAGTAACGACTGATAAATCCGAATAGTTGCTTGCGCGAATATTCTTCTTTCTTGATGAGCGAATAATATATGTAGCCGCGTCCCGAACCCGGCTTATGCCCCACGATTCCTTTATTCTCAAGAATACGAATGATTGTAGATACCGTGGTACGGGAAGGCCTTCCCGTTTCTTCCATACATGAAAGGATGTCCTGCACAGTAGCTTCTCCTAATTTCCATAGATAGTGCAGAATCTGTTCTTCAGCCTTTGTCAGTTCCATTATTTACAAGATTTTAAATTGAATCAAATGTATGACTATTTTTTTAGTCGTTATTATTTAATGGCAAAAAACAGATATATATTAACTATAATTCAACCAAACAAACATCTTTTAATTCATCAGCCAAAATGCCGGAACTTTGTAGTGAGGAAGTAAATCACTTCTATCACCTCATTCGAGCCTGCTTACACGTTCCGAAAAAATTACCGGAGAAAGACTTCAATTATTATTACCATAAAAATACAAATCTCGAGACTTAGAATAAGCGTTATATAAAAAAACGAACATTCCACTACATAAACGTTCTTATCGTTATTAATAAATTCAATGATCGTTTATTATAAACGTCCCCTCCGTTTATTATAAACTTTAAAATAAAAATTCATAGAAAAACATCCGAAATAATACAACAAAAAAGGCTGCGAACCTTATAAAATTCGCAGCCTTTAGCCAGTATTGATCGCCCTTCCCCTCATCAAAAAAGGAGAAGACAATCTATATTTGTTGTAAAATTACACCACTTTCTACTTTTATTCCATACTTTTTCATTCTTCTGTTATTGATTTCACGTTCTCTGTCTACAAATATACAACATAAAAAAGCATTTGTCAAGTCCCTCCGACGAAATTATAGTTAACTGATAACTTCAAATAATATCCTGCCGAACAAAAAAAGAAGAATGTTTTGAATAAAATAAAAAGGGAGTTATCTTTGCCTGCAACTTGAAAAATAATCAGATAAATGTAGAACAGCAAGTCATGAAAACAAACTTAAATATCCTTCCCATTCTCTGCTTCCTCCTCCTTTGGTCCTGCAAAAGCGGGAATGCTTCAAGCCAGACTAAAAACGAAGTGTCACAGGACACTATCAAGACTTTCACGCTGCCCGCTATCCCTCAAATAATGGTAGCACCGGAACAACGTGCCGAGTTCTTAGTAAAGCACTACTGGGATAATGTGAACTTCGCCGACACCAACTACATTCATCATCCGGAAATAACCGAACAGGCGTGGGTGGATTACTGCGACATTCTGAATCATGTCCCCCTCAAAACCGCACAGGAAGCTATACGCAAAACGATCGACCGCACAAACGTAGACAAGAAAGTATTCGCCTACATCACCGATTTAGCGGATAAATACTTATATGACCCCAACTCTCCGATGCGTAACGAGGAATTTTATATTCCCGTATTGGAAGCAATGGCAGCCTCTCCCGTATTGGAAGAGATAGAAAAAGTACGCCCCAAGGCACGGTTGGAATTAGCTCAAAAGAACCGCATAGGCACCAAAGCTATAAACTTCACCTATACCCTTGCTTCCGGCGCTCAAGGCTCCCTCTATCAGCTTAATGCCGATTATCTTCTGCTATTTATCAATAATCCCGGTTGCCACGCTTGTACGGAGACAATCGAAGGTTTAAAGCAAGCCCCTATCATCAGCCAACTCATAAAGGAGAAGAAGCTGATCGTCCTTTCTATCTACCCCGATGAAGAGTTGGATGACTGGCGCAAACATCTGAATGAATTTCCCAAAGAATGGATTAACGGATATGATAAGAAATTCACAATCAAAGAGAAACAACTGTATGACCTGAAAGCGATCCCTACTTTATACCTATTAAATAAAGAGAAAACCGTATTGTTGAAAGATGCTACCACACAAGCGATTGAAGAATACCTGATGATACATCAATAATCTTCTTCTTTCTTGCATAAAACAAATAAACTATCTATCTTTGTCGCGCATCGGTTTGCAACTCTCACATACGAGGGAAGCGATTAAAAGGGAATCAGGTGTAAATCCTGAACAGTCCCGCTGCTGTAAGTTCCACACATTACGTTGCGAGCAACCTACTTTTAGCCACTGGAAAGAAACTTCCGGGAAGGCGCCCGCAACAGGAACAAGTCAGAAGACCTGCCGTGCAACCAATTTCACTGCTTTCGAGGAAAAAGCGTTGAGTCTAATGAACCGGACAATTCGTCTATCATTTCATTCATCACTCTGATTCAGAGAAAGTATGTTTAAATTAATAAACTCTGCCAAAGTTTATTTAGCGTGTCCGGTCGAAGGGATTTCGCCCGGACACTTTTAAAATGTGAAAACAGCCAGAAAATCAAGGATGAGATATGTGACGTTTTATATGAGTATCTGTGCAGCATTCTGCTGCCAATTTCTATCCATACCGCTTTTTGCACAACAGCAGAAAGTGGATACAATGCATACCTATTTTATTCCGGAGGTTACCGTTTCTGATATTTACCAGACCCGTGAGGTCCGTTCTACTGCACCTCTACAACTATTTTCCAAAGAAGCCCTGAAGAATCTGCACGCCTTGCAAGTGTCCGATGCGGTGAAGCATTTTGCCGGTGTGACTGTAAAAGACTACGGAGGCATAGGAGGTCTGAAAACTGTCTCCATACGCAGTTTGGGAGCACAGCACACCGCCGTAGGCTATGACGGAATTGCCATAACGGACTGTCAGACGGGACAGATCGACATCGGCCGTTTCTCACTTGATAATGTAGATCAACTTTCGTTGAGCAACGGGCAGAGTGACAATATCTTCCAACCGGCACGTTTCTTCGCTTCTGCAGGAATATTGGACATACAGACGCTCACTCCCCGCTTTGAGAAAGGGAAACGAACTAATATAAGCGCAGCTTTCAAAACCGGTTCGTGGGGACTTGTCAATCCCTCTATCTTATTGGAACAACAACTCAGCCCCCAATGGACAGTTTCGGCGAACGGTGAATGGATGTCGTCAGACGGACAATATCCGTACACGCTACGTTATGGAAACGCAGCAGACGACCTGACTTCACGTGAAAAACGGAAGAACACGGATGTCGAAACGTTCCGTGCCGAAGCCGGGCTTTACGGCAACTTCTCCGACAAAGAGCAATGGCGGCTAAAAGCTTACTACTTCCAGTCTTCCAGGGGATTGCCGAAAGCGACCACGCTATATAACGACTTTTCCGCACAGCACCTCTGGGACAAAAATACATTTATACAAAGCCAATATAAAAAGGAACTCAGCCGGCAATGGGTATTCCGGACTTCTGCCAAATGGAACTGGAGTTACCAGCATTATCTGGACCCTGCTATCAAAAACAATGAAGGCAAAACAGAGAACAGCTATTACCAGCAGGAATACTATCTTTCCGCCTCCGTGTTATACAGGCTGCTGAACAATCTTTCGTTTTCATTGTCTACCGACGGCAGTATCAACACGATGAATGCCAACATGGCAGACTTTGCACATCCCACACGCTATTCGTGGTTGACAGCCATTGCCGGAAAATACGTCAACGAATGGTTCACTCTATCTGTTTCCGCCTTGGCAACCGTTATCAACGAGCAGGCCGACAAGGGAGGAAGCGCAGGCAATCACCGCAAATTAACTCCTTACGTCAGCGCCACATTCAAGCCTTTCCGGAATGAAGAATTTCGTGTCCGTTTCTTCTACAAAGATATTTTCCGTTTGCCTAGTTTCAATGATTTATATTATCAGGAAGTGGGTAACAGCAAATTGAAACCCGAAAATGCCCGTCAATACAATATCGGTTTGACGTATAGCAGAAATGTATGTACATTCCTGCCCTACCTGTCGGCAACCGTTGACGCATATTATAACAAAGTGACGGACAAAATCATTGCTTACCCGACCAAGAACCTTGCTGTGTGGAGCATGAGGAATTTGGGCAGTGTAGAGATCAAAGGTATTGACGCCACAGGAAGCCTATCGCTCCAACCCTGGGAAAGTATCCGTATCAATTTTTCCGGGAACTATACTTATCAACGGGCATTAGATGTCACAACTCCGGACGCCAGCTCGAACAAATCGACTTATAAACATCAGATAGCCTACACCCCCCGTGTCTCCGCTTCGGGACAAGCGGGCATCGAAACACCCTGGATAGATTTATCTTATTCGTTCCTCTTTTCGGGAAAACGTTATGCGTTGGGACAGAACATTCCCGAAAACCGGTTGGCCAGTTACAGCGACCACAGTATTTCAGCCGGCCGAGACTTCCGGATAAGAAAAGTTACAACGTCTCTTAGCGTAGAGGTTTTGAATCTGCTGGATAAAAATTACGAGATTGTTCAGTTCTTCCCCATGCCCGGCCGTTCAGTCAGGGCAACGTTGAAGATAAGATATTAATATTAAAAGGATATTATGGACGTGAAAAGGAAATTGACATATATTCTGGTTCTGTCTGCCGCTGCTATTATTACTCAACGCTTGCGATGATATGGAGGACAAGCCCTTCACCTCATCGGACATCACAGGTGACCCGACAGAGACGGATACAGCCGAACTCTATGCGTTGTGCGAAGGATTGTTCAATCAGAATAACAGTTCGCTGATGCGTTTTTCTTTCAATAACCAGCGAATGGTACGCAATTATTTCAAGACGATCAATCACCGGGGACTGGGAGATACGGCTAATGATCTGGCAATTTACGGTAGCAAGATATATATTGTAGCCAACGTTTCCAGTACGATAGAAATAGTGGATTTCCAAACGGGAAACTCGCTGAAACAGATTCAAATGCTGACAGAGAACGGAAATCCCCGGGAACCGCGATACATTGCTTTTCATAAAGAAAAAGCCTATGTCTGTTCTTATGACGGTACGGTAGCACGTATTGACACGGCTTCGCTTACCATAGACGCTATGACAACAGTGGGACGTAATCCTGACGGAATTTGTGTACAGGATGACAAGTTATATGTTTCCAACTCCGGCGGATTGGACCATGCGTCGGGATTGGGGGTAGACAATACAGTGTCCGTGGTTGACATCGCTACATTCAAGGAAACCGATAAAATTATCGTAGGTCCGAATCCGGGAAAGATCATTGCCGATACGAAAGAAAAAGTCGTTTATGTAGCCACCCGTGGCGAAGATGTAGAAGCCGGAGATTATAATTTCGCAAAAATAGACTGCCGGACAAAGGTAGTCACCCACTATAATGAGAGAGTACAAAACTTTGCTATTGACGGAGAGATTGCTTATCTATATAACTATAATTACAGTACACAAACCGCTTCTATCAAGACATTCAATCTAAAAACAGGAGAAACTGTCCGTGAAAATTTCATTACGGACGGAACCAATATCAGCACTCCTTATGGAATCAATGTCAATCCCTACAGTGGGAATATATATATCACAGACGCTTATGACTACACCGTATATGGAGATTTGCTTTGTTTCAACCAACAAGGACAACTCTTGTTCCGCCTGAATAATATCGGACTGAATCCAAATACAATCGTATTCAGCGACAAGGCTTCCCGAAGCGATATTGATGATACCGGAGAAACAGAAAATTCATTGGCTTTTGCCAATAAGGTATGGGAGTACAGGCCGGCTCCGGGACAATTTATCAATACTACTACATCTGCCTATAAAAATGGATTTATCTATGATGATATACTGAAAGAAGCAACCCGCAAAATACGACAAAAATCAATCATCACTTTAGGAGGATTCGGCGGTTACATTGTTCTGGGTTTCCCGCAATCAATCCCGAACGTAGAAGGAGAGTATGATTTCAAGATAAAAGGAAATGCTTATTACAATCTGAAAACAGAAACAGGAAAATTAGGGGGAAGCGCCGAACCGGGTATCGTATTTGTATCTAAAGATGTAAATGGCAATGGAGAACCCGATGATGAGTGGTATGAGCTGGCCGGAAGCGAATACGGGAAAGATACGGAGACACGTGGATATGAGATCACTTATTATCGACCGGAACCGGCAAACCAGAATGTCTCTTGGAAAGACAATCAAGGAAACGAAGGTGAAATCCTCCGGAACAGCTTTCATAACCAAGAGTCCTATTATCCTGTATGGATACAGGAAAATGAAATAACATTCCGGGGAACACGCTTAAAGGACAATGCTGTTCCGGAAAATGGATTATGGGTAGGATATTGCTATCCGTGGGGATATGCCGACAATCATCGCAATGATAAAGAAGGCAGTAATTTTAAAATAGACTGGGCAATAGACAGCAATGGAGAATCCATCGTTTTGGATTGTATAGACTTTGTGAAAATCATGACTGCCGTCAATCAAGACGCAGGGCAAATGGGAGAAATATCGACAGAAGTAACAACTGTCGAAAACCTGCATTTCAAGAATTAATCAATAAAACAATTAATAACTAAAAATTAAAAAAGGACATGAAGAAATTATCTTTATTACTACTGTTGTCAGTATTTGTATTTTGCAGTTGCGGGGATGATGACGATGATGTAAAAAACGAAGTGGTCGTTAGTTTTGAGAATCTATTGACCGAGGAAAACAGTCAATTTATCGCAGACGGTACCCCCAACAATCAGGCATTCCAAGAAACTGATTTCAAAGATCCTAAACACTTAATTAATTTCAACCACTATTATGCCGACTGGGGTCCCGGTTATAGTTTTGCCGGATTTTCTTATATGAATATAACAGATAATCAAACAGCCAATAGTCCTGCACCAATAACAGGTAAAGCTAAAATTGGTAGTGTGTATATTGGTGTAGACAGTACCGACGGAGAATATGGAACTCCAGCAATTCTGACCATATTAGATACTAACTATAAATTAAAAGGAACCTGGATAGCAAACAGTACATGGGCATACATGGGTATGATACAAGGAGACGGTTATGCAAGGGCTTTCAAGGCGGGAGATTGGTATAAAGTTACAGCAACAGGATACGATGAAGCTGGTAATGAAACAGGAAAAGCAGAAATCTTATTAGCAAATTATAAGACCGATAATGACCTTCCTGTTAAAGAATGGATATGGTTTGACCTAACCCCGCTCCAAAATGCTGTAAAAGTTAAATTTATACCCGACTCTAGTGATAAAAATGAACATGGTATAAAAACTGCTGCCTATTTCTGTCTTGACGGCATCACGTTAATTGAGAAATAAAACAATCATTCTGTCCGTCTGGCGCACTAAGTTACAGACTTAACAAGAAAGATAAGTGACCAAAGATAAACGGTGAACAATTTGTGGAGACTCCACTCATTGCTCACCGTTATTTTTTATAGAATACATAGTCCGCGTCAACACGAAGTCCACGTCAACACAAAGTCCTCACAGATACGATACCCCACAGAAAAGAGTGACTGCCCTTCCGTCGCATATTCTCTAACCTGAAAAGTGCCTTCCTTTTGAGGAATAAAATGCGATAAACAAAGTTTCCGCAAATCAGCATCGGCATTCTTCATACATTTGAAAACCGTTTCCTTTGCCGACCAGTGCAACAGCCCCCCCCACGTAGTATCTCCCTGATAAGCCTCTACCTGCTCATCCGGACGAATAAAACGATCGAAAACTTTATGTACCCGTTTGCCATATTGTTCAATATCAATGCCAACAGGAGTTTTGGGATTAAGAATCACCGCCACATACCCTTTCGTATGCGAAATACTGATAAAAAAGGAATCATCAGTCAGAAACGGTTTGCCTTCCGAGGAATAACCTATTTGCTTATCTTCTTTCAACATAAAGTACAATAAGACACGGACAGACAACCACTCTATCTTTCTCCGTTCGGAAGCAAATTGCAAAAGTTCCTGTTCACAACAGACCCTGCGCGCATCAGGTAAAAGAGCCAGCAATGCCTCCAGTGATTCCTCCACCTTCCAGACAGCCCATTGTGTATTATTCGTTTTATCTTGCAGAAATAATCCCATTTTACTCTTTGTCTTCCGCCCCTTCCGTTTCTTCTTTCGGCAGGATCGTAAACTTCACCTTTAAAATACGGCGGCTGTCCATTTCCAGCACTTCAAACTCATAATTATGATAAGTCACCTTCTCATGCAATGCGGGAAATTCACCTTTAATCTCAAGCAACATCCCTGCCAGTGTATCGGCATCCCCTACCACTCTCTCAAACTCATCTTCGTCCACTTTCGCAATCTTGTAAAAGTCCGTAAGCTGAGTCTTAGCTTCAAATATCCAAGTATGGTCATTCAACACGACATACGTGCGTTCCTCATCATCATATTCATCATGTATCTCACCAACAATTTCTTCAATGATATCCTCCATTGTCACCAGTCCGGAAGTACCTCCGAACTCATCCACAACGATAGCAATATGAATCTTGTTCGCCTGAAAATCACGAAGCAAATCATCAATCATCTTTGTCTCCGGCACAAAATAAGCAGGCCGGATCAATGATTGCCAACGGAAGTTATCTCCTTTATTCACATGCGGCAGAAGGTCTTTGATATACAACACCCCTTTTATATTATCCCGCGAACCGGAATAAATAGGAATACGCGAATAAGCATTTTCAATGATACACTGCATCACCTCCTTGAAAGGGGTACGGATATCCAGATCGACCATATCCAGGCGCGACGTCATTACCTCCTTTACCGTTTCGCCACCAAAACGGATAATCCCTTCCAGAATATTATTCTCCTCGGAGATTTCCGCCTTATCCGTCAACTCCAGTGCATGCGACAGTTCATCTACGGAAATATTATGATTCTTCTTGGCGAAGTGCTTGTTCAGGAAAGTAGTAGAGCGCACCAAGACAGAAGCAATCGGATAGAATACCTTTTCCAAGGCATAAATCCCCGGTGCGGAGAAACGGCAGAAAGCCAACGTCTTCTGCGCCGAATAAATCTTCGGCATGATTTCACCGAACAACAGCAGTAAGAAAGTAAGAATAACAGTCAATATCAGGAACTCTGCCAACGGAGAATGGAATACAAACACATTCATAAAGAAGAAATTGCAGAGCATGATAATGGTTACGTTCACAAAATTATTAGTAATCAATATCGTTGCCAACAAACGTTCGGAATCATCCAGAAGAAAGCTTATCTTTTCGTCAGCAGGATGTTTGCGTTCGTCAATATCATTCTTGTCCGAGGGAGAAAGCGAGAAAAAAGCTATTTCTGAAGCCGAAGCAAAGCCGGAAGCAAGCAGGAGCACACCAGCCAGCACTATGGCAATAATAGCAGAGATAGAAGGAGTGTTTACGGTAATACCGTTGAAAATATCAGCCAATTGGCTTAAATAACCATCTGAGTCCAAAGAGTATATATTTTAGTTAAACAAAAGACAATGTGCCAATCAGCTTTCATAAACCAGTTGGCACACTGTCACAGTATTTAGAACGGCAAATCATCTGCCGGGTTATCTTGTACAGGTTGCGCCTGCGACTGCTGCGGCTGTTGGTTTTGTTGCATTTGCTGCGGCTGTTGTGACGGTGTTGCAGCCCCCTGTTGTGCAGAAGTGCCCGCACCTTGGCCGGCCCCTTTCGGGGTCAACATTTCCATATTGTCCACATAAATCTCGGTGATATAGCGCATAGCTCCCGACTGGTCGCTGTAAGAACGAGTTCTGATCTTTCCTTCCAGATACAGTTTGTCACCTTTGTGTACATACTTATCCACGATTTCAGCCAGACGATTGGATGCTACAATATTATGCCATTCAGTTCTTTCGGGAATCTGCGTACCATTTTGCAATGTATATCCGCGATCGGTCGTAGCCAACGGAAAAGTTGCCACTGCCGACCCCGTATCAAAGTATTTCACCCGTGGATCTTGTCCCACGTTACCTATCAATATCACTCTGTTTACTGACATATATGTATCAAGTTTATCATTCTTTAATTCAAATCTGCTGCCAAAATTAAACAGAATAACAATAGAATGCAAGGATTGTTGTAACTTTTATTTCGAATCGACATACTTCTCAATAAAAGCGTGCACCAATCTGGGGACGGCATATTGCCCCAGTTCCTCCGCCTTTATTTTCCGATAGTTACCGAAAGAAGCCGACTCTGCGGGCAGAGTCACCTCATAGAAATTAGCATAAATCACCCGATGAGACAGCACGTGCTTCACCTCTCTGCAAACCGAACGCACCACGACCGGTTTCTCCCCCTCTGCCACTAACTCCCTAAATTCGGGTAAAGCCAGAAACTCCTCCTCCGACAAAGCAACCGAAGTCTCTATCAACGGCAATTCAAACAAATTCTTCCAAATATCATCCGCCGTCCGTTTATTTATAAAGGTATACGCGCCCGCACGTACATAAATATAATTAAAGTAACGATTCGTTATCTTCGTCTTGTGCTGCTTCACCGGCAGTTGTGCCACCCTTCCCGCAGAAAGTGCCGAACAACTCTCCGCCAACGGGCAAAACAGGCAGTCAGGCGATTGTGGCGTACACTGTACCGCACCGAAATCCATAATCCCCTGATTGTAAAGAGCCGGCTGCTTCCTGTCCAGCATTTCATCCGCCAAGGCAGCAAACAACTTCTTCCCTTCCGTCGAATCAATCGGCGTATCAACACCGAAATAACGGGAAAGCACCCGATACACATTGCCGTCCACCACCGCATAAGGCATTCCATAGGCAAAGGAACAGATAGCCGCTGCCGTATACTCTCCCACCCCTTTCAGAGCAAGTACTTCCGGATATGTCTTAGGGAAAACACCGTTCATGCTTTTCGCCGCCGCATGAAGATTACGGGCACGCGAATAATATCCCAACCCCTGCCAGAACTTCATCACCTCATCCTCGTCCGCATCCGCCAGGCTCTGCACATCAGGAAAACGCTTGATAAACCGTAGAAAATAATCGTAGCCTTGCGCCACGCGTGTCTGCTGAAGAATAATTTCGGAAATCCATATCAGATAAGGATCCGAAGATTCCCGCCAGGGCAATTCTCGTTTATTCTCCTTATACCAGTCTATAATTGCTTTACTAAAAATATTCATTCCCATATCGGTTGTTCGTCTTACATTTATCTTGCAAATACTATCCAAAAGCAGTACAAAAGTAACTCTTTTGACTCTAAGAAAACTTAATGCCTCCACTTTTTTAGAAAAATGTGCAGAATATATTTTTTTAGCAGACCAAAAAGCTATATATTTGCAGTCCAAAAAATTAGCAAAAACCTAGTAATAATATTTTTTTTAAGGAAAAATGACTAAAGCAGATATTGTAAACGAGATTACAAAGAAAACCGGTATTGACAAGACAACCGTTCTTACAACAGTTGAAGCATTCATGGATGCCGTAAAAGATTCGTTGTCTAACGATGAGAATGTATACCTTCGTGGATTTGGTAGCTTCGTGGTGAAGAAAAGAGCTCAGAAGACTGCTCGCAACATTTCCAAGAATACTACTATCATCATCCCCGAGCACAACATTCCGGCTTTCAAACCGGCTAAGACATTTACAATCTCAGTAAAAAAATAAATTTAACAAGAGTATTAACCCATAAAATGTGAAGCTATGCCAAGCGGAAAGAAGAAAAAAAGACATAAAATGTCTACGCACAAGCGTAAAAAAAGACTAAGAAAGAACAGACATAAAAGCAAAAAATAATTTTTAAGTCTGGATCACACAGAAATAAAGAACAAACTTGCGAAGCTCGATGTCTTTCAAGTTTGTTCTTTGTTTAAGTAGCTAACCCAAAATGAACAATTTGTCAAAAAAGTTGTTCATAGTAAATGAGATTCAATCAATAATAAGGAAACAAACAGTGACAAGTGAACTAGTAGTTGACGTACAACCCAAAGAGGTCTCTATCGCTCTTCTCGAAGATAAGAGTCTGGTGGAACTTCAAAGCGAAGGGAGAAACATTTCTTTCTCCGTGGGCAATATGTATTTGGGACGTATCAAGAAATTGATGCCCGGTCTGAATGCATGTTTCGTGGACGTCGGTTACGAGAAAGACGCTTTCCTTCATTATCTTGACCTGGGTCCTCAATTTAACTCACTCGAAAAGTTTATAAAGCAGACTTTAAGCGACAAGAAGAAGCTGACTTCTATCAGCAAAGCAACCCTACTTCCCGATCTTGACAAGGACGGAACCGTATCCAACACACTCAAGGTGGGACAAGAAGTAGTGGTGCAAATCGTAAAGGAACCTATCTCCACCAAGGGACCGCGACTGACGTCCGAGATTTCATTTGCCGGACGCTACCTCGTGCTTATCCCTTTCAATGACAAGGTTTCTGTTTCGCAAAAAATTAAATCGAGCGAAGAACGCGCCCGCCTGAAACAGTTGCTGATGAGCATCAAGCCGAAAAATTTCGGTGTCATCGTCCGCACGGTAGCCGAAGGCAAACGCGTAGCCGAACTCGACGGAGAGCTTAGAGTCCTGGTTAAACATTGGGAAGATGCAATGGCTAAAGTACAGAAAGCCACCAAGTATCCGACGTTGATTTATGAAGAAACCAGTCGCGCCGTAGGTTTGTTGCGCGACCTCTTCAACCCTTCTTTTGAGAATATTCACGTCAACGACGAGGCTGTGTACAACGAAATCAAAGACTATGTATCACTGATCGCGCCCGACCGGGCAAACATCGTGAAACTGTACAAAGGCCAGCTTCCCATTTACGACAATTTCGGTATCACCAAGCAGATTAAATCATCGTTTGGTAAAACAGTCTCTTACAAGAGTGGTGCCTATCTGATTATTGAGCACACTGAGGCGCTTCACGTAGTAGACGTGAACAGCGGTAACCGCACCAAGAATGCCAACGGGCAGGAAGGTAACGCACTCGAAGTACGTCAGAAGCTTTATGAACGGATGTGTGCCAATATGCAGAAAGACAGGGCACGGCATAATATTCTGCCGCTCAGCAAATTCGGGCTGATGCAGATTACACGCCAGCGTGTGCGTCCGGCTATGGACGTCAACACGACCTCTCGTTACACGTCCATCCGTATGTTGCCGCCTACATCAATCAGGGACTCGTTTCCCTGAAACGGAAATGGCAGATGAAATACGGATTCGGTATCAAGGTTATTCCAAGTCAGAAACTCGCTTTCTTACAATATGTGTTCTATGATACACATGGAGAAGAAATCGACATGAAGGAAGAAATCGAAATCAAATAGACAGAAAAGGCGGCTCGTGGGAAACGAGTCGCCTTTTTGTTTCTATCATTCCAATTTATCAATTTCTTCGGTTGTAAGTCCGGTACATTCCGAAATTAGTTCGAGAGAAAGACCTTTGGATTTCATGATACGGGCTGTTACTTCCTTTTCTTTCTGCATCCCTTTCTGCATCCCTCTGCATCCCCTTCTTTTCAGCAAAATCCAGCGTTCAAAATCCGTATTGCATTCATCCTCTTCTTTATTAAAGTTTGGCAATTCGATAAAGATTTGCCGAAACTTGTCATTAAAGAGCTTTCCTGTAGCCCGGTCGGATAAGACAACATCTGTCCTTATCGTTGCAGGCATGTCCTTGTCCATTACAAAGTTCATGAAGAACACTCCATATACAGCATCCAACCGGAATAACTCCTTTTCTACCTCTCTGCCGAATAAAAACTTAAAGCCGTAATCGGTAAAGGGATTAATAAATCTTCCCATTATATGTATTGATTGTGTATCTGGTAAGGCTTTTTTGTTGAATAAGAACTGGTTGGAATAAAAAATGAGTTGTTCACAAAGAACATTTTTCCTTTAGAATAAGAGAGAAGGAGATGTAAGGACGAAAAGCCCGGACTTTCGCAAGCCCGGGCTTTTGATATCCTTAAAAACATCCACTCTGTTTATAGGGGAAATCATGACCGGCAAATAATACCGATGCAATGAGAGAGATGCATTAAGAACCATAATAGAGGATGCCTGTGGGAAATTAGGAAAGGCATCCTCTGTGGGAAACAGCAAAGACATACTTTCACAAGCACCTCGTTTGCTGTAAAATCTTCACTCTCAAGTGAAGAAAGGGTCTATTGCAAAAGTTCGGACTTTCACAAGTTCGGACTTCTTAACGTTCTTCAGCCACGCAAATACTTACCCGGTTTTCCTCCGGAGTAGTATAAGGTTGAACGGTATCACCTTTATAATCAACTGTTATCCTATCAGCAGCAACACCTTTCGCTTTCAGGATTTCAGCAACATTATTTGCACGTTTCTTTGACAATTCACCGTTAATCCGAGAATTACCGGTATCAGCATCTGCATAACCTGTCACAGTAACCTTAGCAGCAGGATGTTTCTCAAGATATTCTATCAAAGAAGATATTTTAATCATCTGATCATCTTGTATCTTTGCAGAATTCAGAGCAAAGAAAATACTCTTCTTCATCGGTTCAATTACCGCTTCCTTTTCAGGTTGTTCTTTTTCTATTACAGGCGTAGTTTTTGGCTGTTCCACCGCCACAGGTTCCGGTTCATAATACACCGGTGCCATTCGAGTATAGCTTTTGCCTAATTTAATACTCAAACCTACAAAAGCATTAATCTGCCAGTCACAATTACCGGCTTTCTTTGAGTTAAACTTATCAGAAAGCAAATTAGCGTTACCTTCGATATTAATAGACAGCCGATCATTCAAACGAAGATCACAACCAAGCCCTAAACGACCGGCAACAAGATTCTTACTGCCCTGCCAAAGATATTCCATTTGATAAGTTTTTGTATCCAATGCATTCGCTTCATCATTATCAAACGCATGATTCAAACCTACACCGACAAAAAGATAACCATTGAATATTCGTTTAGGATTGAAGCCGCAGAATAGAGTACTCAGGTCGGTCATAAAATCAACATTTCCCTGAAGATATTTATATTGGTAGTCCTGCTCCGGATTAACCCATCCACCTTTTGCCTGCCAACCACTCACACCAACACGTGCACCAAATGCAGGAGCAAACTTATAACCCACGTTGAGAGCAGCAGCCGGAGATACAAGATCGGTAAATTTAGCTTCACCAATAGTATGAGCAGCCCCTATTTGTGCCTGAATGAACCAATGCGGCTTGAAAGTTATTTTTTCAGGTTCTTTTATGCGTTGTTCTTGATTCTGAGCAAAGATCATTGTGCTGGATAGGGCCAGCAATCCTATAAATAAACTCTTTCTCATAAACGTTCATTATTTGATTAATAAGAAGAGAGTGCACTATAAGAGTACACTCTCTCTCAAATATATAACTTCAGTTATTATTCAACCGGGAACTCATCAGCATTCCATGCCTTGATAGTAAACTTACCGGTAAGTTTTCCTCCACCAAGAACCGGACTTGTTTCTGTACAGTCCGTAATAACTTGACTAAGTTTAACCTTACCGTATTCAATTGTGAAGGTTATATCACAAGTTGCATTTTGTCCCTTAGCAAGAGTATTCTGTCCTTCAAGATTCCATGTCACTGTTCCGTCTGTATTCAGAGTAAACTTATTTTCCCATTGAGTCGGAATGACACTACCCTTAACCAGATCAATAGTAACATTAGCTAACTTACCCAGAATCTTCTCACCAGCCGTAGTTAGAGCACCGTCTTTATACAACTCAACAGAAGAATCTTTAGAAGATGTGATAGTGATATACTTCTTCAAATCTTCAGTAGTATATGCTTCTGTTCCATCCTTTACATTTATAATATTCTTACTCAAAGAAACCTTGGCCGGATTAACGAACTTCACATTTACCGTACCGGCTTCAATCTTATCATTATTGCAAAGTACTGCGTACACTTTTACAGGAACAATAACTTCTTCTTCGTTAGTCAACTGTTTTGTAAGTACAATCCAATCAAGATTAGTACCATGAGTTGCACACCATTCGCTACCCAGTACAGCAACAGGAGCACCTGTTTCAGGATCAACGATATCTAACTCATAGTCAGCATAGTCAGCAGCAAATTCTCCAAGATCAATAGCCTCATTCAAATCAAGATACAAAGCTGCACCATTATCTGTTTCCTTGCTACCTTTACAAATTGCAAATCCGTTTTCCCAAGCCTGAGTAATACGATAATCATTAACATCCTTAATTCCGCCATTTGCTAATGTAGGATAGTTCTGTACCTTTACAACATAAGGAATAGCAACATATACCGGATATTGACGATATTGAGAAGAAGCTGCGGCAGCTGCATCCGTTTTCTTGTATACGCCGTAGAAAGTATAAGTACCATCCTCTGTAATCTTACTAATAGCATTCTCGTCAATATCAAATACTACCTGACGATTATCTGCATTATCTTCAGCGCCGGCAAGTTCCGTTATTGAAATTATATTAGTGCTCTTGAATTCCTCAGGAACGTTAGCCTGATCTGTTACAAATTCATAGATATTAGCAAATTCTTCTTTTGACAGTGCATTCAAGCCGAGTTCAGAACCAATATTCGGATATACTTGAGTACTCATATACTTCACAGTCGTCGTATAATTCAACGCAGAATCAACGAAGCACTCCCAGTCAACAGTCTTAGTTTCTGAAACCGGTGCTTTGTAATTCTTGCTCACTGTCCATTCATTGCCAACATATAAGAATTTAATATAAGCTACAGCTACTACAGCATTACCATTGTTAGTATCCTTTACAGTAGCTTTCACAATCGGAGTTTTTCCGATGCATGACATATTAACACCTTCGTAGTTGACAGCTTTCAATGTAGAGCCTTCCAACGTTGCATAGTTAATCTGGTCTGTTCCATTTACATCGTACTCACACAGTACATATTCAATTGAAAGTTTCTTAGCAGCCAAATTAACAACTTCACTTTCGCCAGCTTTTGTCATAGCAACAGCTACATATTCATTCAAATCAACACCAGCAATAGCTTCGTTATATTGTAGTGCTTGAACCAAATGGGCATTAGCGGGGGCTGCTACATTATTCGCATCAATTGCTGCATCCTGACCTTTGACATCACTCCATTTAGTAGCAAGTTTATCTGTTTCCTTAATAGTTTTGCTTTCAAGTTCGCAATTATCAACTAATGTGAATGACACTTCTTCTTTCTGGTTATATACAGCAAAATAATTAGTTGTAAATGTTTGACCGTTAGTAGTAGTCATACGCAAAGCCAACATATCCAATGCTTCAGGATCAGTTTCAGCCTGATTCATATCACCAACGATAGACGCGGTCAAAATACCGTCCTCCATACTAAGAGTTGCAGTAGCACCGATATCAGCTCTAGTAGTATGGTTCGTAGCTTTTTTATACAGTACGGTTGCTCCTTCAGCTCCACCTCTAATTTGAGCTAACGATGCAGAAGCCGGATTAATATAGAAATTCGCTTCGCCCGGGAATGAAGATAATGTTTCATCTCCAGTTGCAGTATAAGTGGTATCAGCCGTCGCTGTTCCAACAACCTTATTATACGAATATGAGCCAAATGCTACAGCTTCAATACCATTATAATAATCTTTCGGAATCCATGAGAAACCTGTGATAGGCAAAACATCCAGAACAGACAAGTGAGTCGTTACATTATCGACAGTGATATCCCAGCCCACTTTTGCGCCATCTACTACATAATCAATAATTGCAACACTTGTTTTATTATGTAATGGCACCGTGACACCTGTTTTTATACAGTTATCCTTGTCCGTCTTCAAACCATACCAGATCACACCGTTCTCATCCATCCAGAACAAGGAAGGATCCAAAGTTGTATCTTCAGTAATAGTATCCTTGTCAGTAAGAGTAAATGACTCGGAAGACGTGCTGCCATCATCCCCCTTCAAAGTAACAGTTACAGTAGTAGTATTGCCCTCTACACTTTTGCTGATCTCCACACTATACTTAGTATTAGTATCTTTGTCAGGAATAGTATAAGTAGTCGGAGTTCCATTTTGATCCGTTACTACTAATTTTCCATCAGCAAAAGACACAGACTTCACATAAGCCAACGATCCAAATTTTGTATTCAAGTCGGCCAATGTTTTTTCGATTGCATCTACACGTTCGCTTAGACCATTGATGTCGTCATCGTAGTCTTTACAAGATGTAAATGTTCCTGTAGTAGACGCTAACAATGCTCCAAACAGGACTGCACTTAAAAACTTTTTGTTCATAATAAAAAAACTTTTAATTTATAAATTAAAAAATAAAAATATAGTCTCTCGATGTCGATTCAAAAATCCCGGATATTGCCCCTTCATTAATTTCTGTAACCTCCTTTTCTTTTTCATTTTGCTTTAAGCCCATAGTTCTTATAATATGAGCACGAAACTTATTCCCAACGCATTTAGTCCGTTACTGTATAGGTAACGGAGAAACCTTTGCGCCTGCTCTTTTGGAGTAGTCAATACTGAAAAATGATACGATAGATTATGAAAGTTCTTTACCCCTGCTTCTGACAAGCGGCAGAGGGGAGGGAAATCTTTGGCATAATTTAGAAGTTAACAAAGCCCTAATACAAAGAATCCACGTGTTTTATCTGTCCTAGTCCCGCTTTTGAGTAGTTTATTAGAAAAAATGTGTGATTTCGTTTGGTTGTTTTAAGAAATATGCTCATATTTGCACCGTCATTTATTCCCGTTACCTATACAGTAACAGTTTTATAATCAGGCGATTACTCCTATCACAGAACGCTTAACAAAATCAAGAACCTGTTTATTTGCTTCATCAATTTTTTTGCTTCGGAAAGGCTTGAGATATGTTTCTGTTACCGTAATGGAAGAATGTCCCATAGCTTCGGAGATAATACCCGGATGAATTTCGCAATAATAAGCCGTCGTAGCCCAAGTGTGGCGGGCGGTGTACGAGCTTAATTTATCACCTAGTCCTAATAACTCTCCCAACAACATTAGTTGTTGATTAAAGCTGCGCAACGCCAACTGATATTCCCGATACGCCTCTTTCGTTCCTTCACGGCTTTCCAAAAAAGGAAAGAGATAAGGAGAAGAAGAATCACGGTTCATATACTTCTTCATTAGAACCATTGCTTCCGAGGTCAGTGTCACCGACAGGGGACGGCCCGTTTTACGCCGACGGTAGGTAATTACATTATCACGCAAATCACTTTTCCGCAAATAGACAAGATCGACAAACGGCATACCACGGAGCGAAAACATAAGAACAAACAGTTCGTGTGCACGACGCATAGCCGAAGATATACGAGAAGATTGCGGCAATTCGGTAAACACTTTCTTCATATCGTCGTCACATAGAGCCCGTTTATGGTCGGCACGAGTTCCCGTATACACCGAACGGAACAGATGCGGGACGTATGGTGCCCGACGAAGATCGACGGCACGATTGTAAACGGCACGAAAAGTGCGCAGATAGGTAGAAACCGTATTCCAACTACACCCACGACCACGAAGTACCTCATTGAAGGCAAAATCATCTTTCCCACGATAAGCAATAATGGCATTGAGACTGCTGCGATAGACATGAGCAGTTCCAAAGTTTCCCTCCACTTGCAGCCCATGGGCTACTTGCTTCATAAATCCTAATACTTTTGACATCTCACGATTGTTTTTTGATTAATTCGACAATAAAGATACGAGTATTCCCTGAAAAAGAATACCTCATACGAACAAAACGGAATGCAAAGATGTTTTAGAAACAGCTATTACGACGAAAAGCCCGGACTTTCGCAAGCACGGGCTTTTTGTATTCTCAAGACATCCCCCTTTCATAGGGGAAATCATGACCGGCTAATTGTGACCGGTATAATAAGGGAGATGCATTAAGAGTTAGCAAAAGGGATGTCAGTGGGAAATTATTAGGAAGACATCCCTTTTCTTAAGAAGCACAGCATAGAAGGATTGACTTTCACAAGCGAATGGCTTCGTACTGGTGCTTCTCGGCGTTTTCTTCACCACAAGGGCGAAGAAGGGTTTATCTTGTTGATTTCAAAGATATCTCCCGGTCTTTCAGAAAATGAATCCGGGAATCACGAGAGATATCGTCTGATACATCAAAGGCTTATTACCATGCAGGAACTGTAACTGTTACAGTTTTAGCCTCCATAGCACCCCAAGGAGATTTAGGAGTAACTGTTACTTTTACTTCCATTGGTTTTGAACTTACAGACCATTCGGCTGCCGTTGTTGTCAATTTGAGCACGCCGTCAGTAATAGTAGATTCAAAGGAGCCATTATTAGCACCTTCTTCCATTGTATATTCTACACTGAAACCATATATGGTCATAGGATCATTGTTGTTATAAATATTCTCAGCAGCTTCCGGCCATATTTTGTTTTCAGCAGCAGTAGCATCCTTCCAAACAAGAGCAGTTTTCAAATTAAGACCTGCTTTTCTCTTTTCTACTGAAGTTACATCATAAGTAAGTTTACCTTGATCTTCCGGTTTTTCTGCACTATATGCAAATGTTCCGTTCAGCTTATCAGCAGGAATTGTCACTGCAATTTCTTTAGAGAATACTTCATGTTCACCGCACTTTCCTGTCAGTGTTACTTTAATAGGATCGCCTTCATAGGATTTAGTTACAGTTACATCACCACTTTCACTTACAGTGACACCTGTAATAGTAATTGCACCTTCAGCAAGAACAGGAGCAAACGTTAAAGTAGCACCGGAACCTAAGACAGCAAAACTGCTCTCAACATCTGCATAGTTAGAATAAAGCTCTTTCAGGTTTCTAGTTGCTTTTACAGCTGTATAATTACTTTCCTGAGTACCTGCACCTTCAAATGTACGACCCAGTACTGCTTTACTTCCGTCCCAAGTCTGAGCATTATCTATTAGTTTGAAAGCTGCATCATTTGCATCAGGATAGCTTACCGTTACACCTTTCATTGTTACATTAATGCTCTTGTTGCCGTCTTGACTAGTAATTCTGGTAGTAATATCAGTAGCTTCGCATACTGTGCTTGCAGGAACTTTCAAGACAAGAGCACCGCTAGAATTGCCCAACTTAATTGTCTGAGTTTCCGGAACTGCCGTAAATGTACAATTGTTGAAATCAGCAACGCTCAATGCTTCCTTTATCTTAGCTACGGCAGCTACGGTAGCACTTTCTGCAGTTACGTCGAGTGTATATGATTTCTCTGCGCCATTCCACAGAAGAGGTAATTGCGCAGCAGCAAGTACAACTTCCTGTGCTTCACCTTCAGTGATCAATTTAACATCTCCATAATTACCAGTATATTCTACTGTTTTTTCAGAAGAAGCACCCAGACCAGACACTGTTATTGTATACGATACTTTCGCCACGTTACTTACTACTGCTGCTTCTTTTGCAGACAACACGCCTGCTTCAGACAATTCAAAATTAGCGGCATTAGTACCTCCCAGAGTTAACTCCATAGGGAACTTATCTGCAGAAATTCCATATTGACTTAGCTTCTTTCTTGTGTCGGCTTCGCCCTCAACATCTCCACTAGCATCTACTGATGAATGAACTGTCAAAGTATAATCACCACCCGTTTTATAGTCGATAGTGTTTCCTTTAACTAATGTTGTCGGCTTTTCTTTCGGAGTCCACTCTACCTTGTCGATATACAGAACATTCTTCACAGCAACGAAATAGTTTGAAGAAATATCATTCAAAGTCTTCGCCTCACCTTCAACCTTATCCGTCAGTGTCAAAGCGATTGCATAGCTAGCTGCTGCCTTACTAGCATCTAAAGTCACCTCAATCAGATTGGCTTCGTCTTCTACAGCTTCAATCTTTGTAATATTGAACAATTCACCTGTAGCACGTGTTTTCACCGCCTGATAATCTACTGCAACATTATATTTAGCAGTTTCCTTTCCAAAATTATCAATCAGTTCTTTCGCTGCACTACTCGGAGATACACGGAATCTCACTTTCACATCGCCACCGCTAATCATCGGTTCCCAATCGGCTGCATTACCGTCAGAACCAAACTTAGCATAGAACGTACTAAGCTGAACCAGTCCGTCTGCATATTCCGGTACGTATACGATACTTTGGATCATGCCTTTCAGTGCTGTAATTTCTGCTTCCAATTCTGCTTTCAACTTACCTAATGTAGACTCTACATTTGTTAATTCAGCGTCAATGATGCCTTGTACAGCCTCCTCAAAAGTCTTACCTTCAGGAATTTGGAGTGCAGTCAAAGCATTTTTTGCAGCCACAATCTCATTGATAAGTGCTTCATAGTCTTTAGACTGACCTTCCTCAGTACCTACGTGTGCATTGATAGCTCTCAACAGTTCATCCAAACTGTCCAGTTGTTTTTTGATAACACCGTCTTCTTTAAAGATTTCATTGTAGATTTTATCTACAAATTCCGTCAAAGTCTTTACACCGGTTATTCCGAGGCCTTCAATGTGCTCATTCAGTGCTTTACCATTTGATGCAACACCGGCTTGTACAGCTTCGATTACATATTGGGCAATAGCTCCCTTGTTTTCACCTTTATCGTTCAGTGCATTTATAATGCTCTGATTGATGAATTTATCGAAGCTAGTGTTTTCGAAGCCGCTCAAATCCTCCGGATTAGCAATAAACTTATTTTCTGCATCAATCAAAGCCTGAAGAGTTGTCTTCATTCCCTTCAAAGCCTCAATATCTTTATTAATGGCATCAACTGTTGCCTGACTGGCTTTACCGTTTATTAATTCAGTAAGTTCATTCTTAGCTGCTGTCAAGGCATCAGCTACGGTTTTATCACCAGCCGCCAGCTTATCTTCCAAAACTTTAATTTTGGCTTCCAAATCAGTGGCAGTAACTTTGCCGTCAACCAGATCCTGCAAGTCTTTAACCTTCTTTTCCAAAGCTTTCGTAGCCGCATCAACAGCAGCTTTCATGTCTTCCGTGCTCACAGGATTAGTCGATTTAATATTATCGACCTGTTCCTGCAAGCCTTTAATGTCGTCATCATAATCCTTACAACTTGTGACTGTTGTAGTGACTGCAAGCGTCAATGCCCCGAAAAGCATTACCCTAACAAAATTTTTCTTCATAACTACTTAAAAATTACATTAATAATATATTATTAAACACTAAGTTTCAATAATAGACAGCCCGTTACTTCGTAGGTAACGGAGAAACCTTTGTTCCTGCTCTCTGAGAGTAGTCGATACTGAAAAATGATACGATAAGTGATGAAAGTTCTTTACCCCTGCTTCTGACGAGCGGCAGAGGGGAGGGAAACCTTTTGCAATATTTAGAAGTTAACAAAGCCCTAATACAAAGAATCCACGTGTTTTATCTGTCCTAGTTCCGCTTTTGAGTAGTTTATTGGAAAAAATGTTTGATTTCGTTTGGTTGTTTTAAGAAATATGCTCATATTTGCACCGATATTCAAACCCGTTACCTACGAAGTAACAGACTTACAATCAAGCGCTTACACCTATCACAGAGCGTTTTACAAAATCGAGAACCTGTTTATTTGCTTCATCAATTTTCTTACTCCGGAAAGGTTTGAGATACGTCTCGGTCACTGTAATGGACGAATGTCCCATAGCTTCGGAGATAATGCCCGGATGAATTTCGCAATAATAAGCCGTTGTAGCCCAGGTATGGCGCGCGGTATAGGAGCTCAATCTATCCTTCAATCCCAAAAACCTTCCCAATAGTTCCAACTGATAATTGAAATGGCGCAATGCCAACTGATATTCCCGATAAGCTTCCGGCGAACCTTCGGCGCTGCGGAGAATAGGGAACAAATAAGGCGAACGCTTATCACGGTTCATATACTTCTGCAAGAGGAACATGGCTTCCGGCGTCAACGTCACCGACAACGGACGACCCGTTTTGCGGCGACGGTAAGTAATGACATCCCCCCGAAGATCGCTCTTCCGCAGGTAAGCCAGATCGACAAAAGGCAATCCCCGAAGCAGGAACATGAGGATAAACAATTCCTGCGCACCCCTCATGCCGGGAGGTATGGCGGCCGACTGCAACAGACGGGCAAACACCTTCTTCATGTCTTCCATATCCAACGCCCGCCGGCGGTCCGCCCGCGTACCTGTATATACGGAACGGAACAGATGCGGCACGTACGGCGCACGATGAAGATCGACGGCCCGATTGTAAACGGCACGCATCGTGCGAAGGTACGTAGACACCGTGTTCCAACTACACCCACGGGCACGAAGGCTACCCTCAAAATGTTTCAGCCACTCCGGAGTTATTTCCCGAAACTCCACGCTTTCCGATTCCTGAAAAACAAGAATCGCATTCAAACTACTTCTATACACATGAGCAGTCCCTAAATTTCCACTCTGCTGCAAATCGGCAGCCACTTGTTTCATAAACGAAGTAAAACTTTCCTTCTTCATCAACAAATAATTTAATTAATAATATTTACTATTCCCACACTTTACTTTAGTAAAACAAAAAAATCAATATATAAAAATTTACATACATAAATTTACAAAAATAAAAACTAAAACTTTCATGTTATTTATCAAATATATTTTCATATATTTGTGCGGTTTTTAAGACAAAAGCCATAATTAAGAAACAATTAAATTGTAAATTTATGAAAAGTAATGAAGTAGCTGACGAAAGCTACAGCATTAACGGTTTCAAGCATTTTTCCGATTTGGCAGTGGCATACTTCCCTCAAATGGCAAGTACATCGTCCGCCAGCAAAAAAATGCGTAATTGTATCAAAGCAAGTAATGCTTTGAGTGAACAACTTGCCGACGCGCACTACACCGACACGACGATCGAGATCAGCCCCGAAATGCAGCTAATCATCTACCGCCATTGGGGACCGCCCCACATTATACTGTCGGTCAAAGTACAGCGCGTAGCAGAAAACAAAAACACGGATAAGAAATAAAAGAAAAATCGAACTATATATTTTTAAATATATCATTTATCTTTTATCGTTTATTATGTATTCCACTTTGCGTTCGGCATTTTTTCCCACAGAAAGATAACTCTCAAACATACAGCTATTTGCAGTAGGAAAAAAGTGTTCCACAAAGTGTTCGTAAAAACGACCGTATTTTTCAACTAAAACAGAGCCTCCGATTCAACCGAACGAAGGCTCTGTTTGTCTGTATCAAAGGCTCTGCCGGACAGAAACGGAGTATCTGTTTCATCATCCCCTCCGGAGAACATCCGCAGAGAGAAAAAACAGTTAGCGGAAGTACATTCGAAGTCCGCAACCGTCCACAGTCATCCACACACCACAACGCCTCTTGCAAGCCATACGCAAAGGGATTACCTTTACCGAAAATTTTAAATAAGCCAAAATGAACAAATTTAATTTCCAAGCCATGACAAAGCATGGTTTTCTCATTATCCCGAAAACCTTATTGCAACAACAGATAGAAAATCCGCACCTGCAAGAGGGAGAGATAGAGGCACTCCTGAAAATCCTGATGAAAGTCAACTATTCGGAAACGCTATACAACGACCGCTGCAACAAGAACTGCCCGTGCAAAAGAGGTGAAAGCCTGTTCAGTTACCGCGACTGGAGCCGCGTTCTCCACTGGTCCACCGGGAAGACTTTCCGCTTCATGCACGGACTTGCCACCCGGGGAATCATCGAAATCATCCCCCACCCCAACAATACATCCCTGCACATACGCGTCGTCGAATATGACAAATGGGTGGGACTGCCCGATGCCGGGAAACAGAAAAAGAAAGCTGTCAACGAGAAGTTCCAACTGTTCTGGAACGAATACCACAGCATCACGCAGCTTCCCAAGGAGAACATCGCCAAGGCGCAACGCGAGTGGAAGAAGCTGAGTGACAAGGAACAACAACTGGCAATCGACAACATCGAAGTATATTATTTCCACCAGACGAACGTCAACTTCCTCCTCCATGCCGGCAGTTATTTATCGAACAAAGCTTTCCTGAACGAATACACCTATTAATGATGAATACCGAAAACAGAGTTTCGCCCCAAGCACCCGAAATAGAGGAAGCGATCCTCGGCGCCTGCCTGATAGAACAGGAAGCCATGCCGCTGGTAGCCGACAAGCTACGCCCCGAAATGTTTTACGTGCTACGCCACCAGATAATCTACGCCGCCATGCTGGCGATGTATCAGGCGGGTACCAAAATCGACATCCTCACCGTGAAAGAGGAACTTTCACACCGCGGAAAGCTCGAAGAAGCGGGCGGTCCGTATGGTATCACCCAACTGAGCAGTAAAGTGGCAAGTTCCGCACACATCGAATACCACATCCGGATTGTGCACGAAAAATACCTGCGGCGCGAAATGATCCTGGGCTTCAACAAACTTCTCGCCTGTTCGCTGGACGAAACCATGGATATCGACGACTCGCTGATAGATGCACACAACCTGCTCGACCGCTTGGAGGGTGAGTCCAACCACAACACCCACCTGCGCGACATGGACGCACTGATGAGCGCCGCCATGACCGAAGCCGAGGGACGTATCGCCAAGAGTACGAACGGAGTGACCGGCATTCCCACCGGACTGACGGATCTGGACCGCATGACGTCCGGACTCCAGAACAGTGATCTAATAGTACTTGCCGCCCGTCCCGGTGTAGGGAAAACCGGCATGGCATTGCATCTGGCACGGAACGCGGCAATGGCAGGATATGCCGTAGCCGTCTACAGTCTTGAGATGCAAGGGGAAAGGCTGGCCGACCGCTGGCTGACGGCAGCCAGTGAGATCAGCGCCCGCCGGTGGCGGTCGGGAACAGTCAGCACGCAGGAACTGGCAGAAGCACACGCCACAGCCGCCGACCTCGCACGTCTCCCGATACACGTAGATGACAGTACATCGGTCAACATGGAACACATCCGTTGCAGCGCCCGGCTGCTGCAAAGCCGGAATGAGTGCAACATGATTATCATCGATTACCTGCAACTATGCGACATGACGACGGGACAAAACAACCGTAACCGAGAGCAGGAAGTGGCGCAAGCCACCCGCAAGGCCAAGCTGCTTGCCAAAGAACTGAATGTGCCTGTGGTGTTGCTCAGCCAGTTGAACCGCGTGTCGGAGGGCCGTCCCGCCGGTCGCCCCGAACTGTCACAACTCCGCGAGAGCGGAGCGATCGAGCAGGATGCGGACGTCGTGTTACTACTCTACCGCCCTGCCCTCGCACGCATACCGACCGACCGCGAAAGCGGTTATCCCACCGAAGGACTCGGCATTATAATCGTAGCCAAACAACGCAACGGGGAAACCGGAAACGCTTATTTCGGGCATAATCCGGAAATGACGAAAATTACGGACTATGTACCGCCATTGGAGTTTCTGCTGAAACATGCAAAGTAAAAGTGATTCCAGTGTGAGACAGATTCAATTTTATACAACAATAATTTTCAATCATCCGTGCCTTATTTTATTTCAAAAATCAGTATAAAATAAATGGCAAAATACTTGACTTCTCCTTTCAGATTTTGTATATTTGTAATGTCAATAATGACAGAAAATATTATTACTTAAACCTTAACTTTTTTCAATTATGAACGTATTAGTGGAGCGCTATCAGCGCAGAAAGTATGTGAATCAGGAAGATTCGCAGGTGTTGTATTATGTACGCCAGAAATCGGGTACTGTGAGAGTTATGGACGTCAATAAGCTGGCGGATGCGATCGAGGCGAATTCTTCGCTCACAGCGGGAGATGTGAAGCACGCTATCGAGGCTTTTGTAGAGCAGTTGCGTCTGTCGCTCACGCAGGGCGATAAAGTGAAGATCGACGGATTGGGCACGTTCCACATCACGTTGAGCAGCGAGGGCACGGAGAAGGAGAAAGATTGCACGGTGCGCAGTATCCGCCGGGTGAATGTCCGTTTCGTGGCGGACAAGGCGCTGCACCTGGTGAATACCAGCCACACTGCCACCCGAAGTGAGAATAATGTAGATTTCGTCCTTGCGGGGAAGGGCGAAGGCGAAACCGACGGCTCCGATGACGGAAACGGCGGAAATGATAAACCGGGCGGCGGTGGTGTCACTCCCGACCCGTCTGTTTAAAGGTATTCTTCATTAATAAATCACATTCATGTTAGATAAGATTATAGAAATCATTATGACGGTGCTGCCCTTTCTGGGCAGCAGCCGCAAGAAGCGCAAAGTCATGGCGCAGGAGGTAAAAGAGTTCAGCGAACTGGTGAAAGACCAATATACTTTTCTGATGCAGCAATTGGAGAAGGTGTTGAAGGATTATTTTGACCTTAGTTCGAGGGTGAAGGAAATGCATACGGAGATCTTTTCACTGCGGGGACAACTTGCACAGGCGGCAGCCCTGCAATGCAGCAATAAAGATTGTACGCAACGGGCGCTGTGAAAGAGAACGTATGCGACCTATAAAGTTGATAGTAATCCACTGTTCCGCTACACGTGAGGACAGGGAGTTTACGGAATTTGACTTGGATATCTGCCACCGCAGGCGGGGATTCAACGGGACGGGATACCATTTTTATATCCGCAAAAATGGGGATATCAAATCGACCCGACCTCTCGAACGCATCGGCGCACATACCCGTGGCTTCAACAAAGAAAGTATCGGTATCTGCTACGAAGGCGGACTCGACTGCAAGGGACATCCCAAAGATACCCGTACCGAATGGCAGAAACATTCGATGCGTGTGCTGATTCTCACTTTATTGAAGGATTACCCGGGCTGCCGCATCTGCGGACATCGCGACCTCAGTCCCGACCTGAACGGAAACGGTGAGATAGAACCGGAAGAATGGATCAAGGCTTGTCCCTGCTTTAATGCTGAAAAGGATTGGGGGAAGGTGTAAACTGAGAAAAGCGCTCTCCTTTCTCTAAAAAGATGAAACAGGAAACTCCAGCTAACCGATTGATAAAGTCGGATTAGTTGGAGTTTCCTGTTTATTCAAAAAGAAATTCTTTCTTTTATTGATTCTTCTTCAAATTTGGTGGTAATTTAACTAGTCGATGGTATCTCCATTCCCCTCCTTCGGGGAGGTTGTGTAAAAAGTAAGCATCAAGTGTTCTTTGACATATTGTATTAAAAAGGAAATGCTCTTTATCTCTT
>NZ_MNQN01000081.1:0-5534 GCF_001915455.1 Bacteroides sp. 43_46
TAACCGACTGAGCTAAGGAAGAATGTTGTTTTTTCTCAAATGCGCTGCAAAAGTAATAGGATATTTTGAAATATGCAATATCTTTGCAAAAAAAATATCGAAGATGGATAAAATAATTGGGTTGGGCAATGCTTTGGTCGATGCGCTGGCAATCATTGAAGATGATAATATTTTGACGGAGATGCAGCTTCCGAAAGGAAGCATGACGCTGATTGATGAAGATAAGTTCTTGAAAATTAGTGAGTATTTCAGCCGGATGAAGACGCACTTGGCTAACGGAGGTTCTGCCGGAAACGCAATTCGGGCAATGGCATGCCTTGGTGCGGGTACGGGATTCATCGGAAAAGTAAGCAATGACTTTTACGGTAACTTTTTCCGGGATAGCCTGCTGGAACGTGGGACAGAGGCGAATTTATTGCTTTCCACTACCCTTCCGTCCGGTGTAGCCTCTACTTTCATTTCTCCTGATGGGGAGCGTACTTTCGGCACTTATTTGGGGGCGGCTTCTACATTGAAGGCGGAAGATCTTTCGCTGGATATGTTCAAAGGATATGCTTACCTATTTATAGAGGGGTATCTGGTGCAAGACCATGATATGATTCTCCGTGCCATTGAGCTGGCTAAAGAGGCCGGCTTACAAGTATGTTTGGACATGGCGAGCTACAATATAGTAGAAGGAGACCTTGAATTTTTCTCTCTGTTGGTCAACAAATATGTGGATATTGTTTTTGCCAATGAGGAAGAGGCAAAGGCCTTTACGGGTAAGGAACCGGAGGAAGCATTGGACATCATTGCCAAAATGTGTAGCATAGCCATTGTAAAGGTGGGTGCCCGTGGTTCTCTGATTCGCAAAGGTACAGAGATGGTGCAGGTACAAGCGGCTCCGGTAGAGAAAGTGGTGGACACTACAGGAGCTGGCGACTATTTTGCGGCAGGTTTCTTGTATGGACTGACGTGTGGCTACTCGC
This sequence comes from Bacteroides sp. 43_46, assembly GCF_001915455.1. Classification (NCBI taxonomy): domain Bacteria; kingdom Pseudomonadati; phylum Bacteroidota; class Bacteroidia; order Bacteroidales; family Bacteroidaceae; genus Bacteroides; species Bacteroides sp. 43_46. The sequence continues at coordinate 969 of NZ_MNQN01000081.1, forward strand.
TGGAGAAATGTGGCAAGATAGGCTCCCTTCTCTCCAAAGATGTGATACAAGTGGTGGGTACGGAGCTTCAGGCAGCACAATGGGAAAAAATCAAGGAAGAAATTTTATTAATTAATGTGCTGATGTGCCAATGTGTTAATTGGCTGCGCAATATTTGTTTCGCTATTACGCTGCAGGTTATTAGCACATTGGCACATTGGCATATTAGCACATTATCATAATTATGAGAAGAATTTTAAAGATACGCTGGATGGTTGCCTTGCTGATTGTAGCGGGAGCCGTTTGTTTTTGGGGGTTTAAGAGTGGTGATAGCCGTAGTTTCCAAATAGCAAAGAATCTGGATATATTCAATTCCATTGTGAAAGAGTTGGATATGTTCTACGTGGATACGATTGATCCGAACAAGACTATCCGTGAAGGCATTGATGCCATGCTCTACTCGCTGGACCCCTACACGGAGTATTATCCGGAAGATGACCAAAGCGAATTGGAGCAGATGCTGAAGAATTCCTATGGTGGTATAGGTTCTGTGATTACTTGGAATCCGAAACTGAAACGTTCCATGATATCTGAGCCATACGAGAATATGCCTGCTGCCGATGTAGGCCTGAAAGCCGGAGATATTTTGATGGAAATTGACGGAAAAGACCTTGCCGGAAAGAACAACCAGGAAGTCAGCGAGATGCTTCGCGGACAAGTGGGTACCAGCTTCAAGCTGAAAGTGCAACGTCCCGGTACAGAGAAACCGTTGGATTTCGACATTGTGCGCCGTTCCATCCAATTGCCGTTCATACCTTATTATACGGTGCTGGATAATAATATAGGTTATATCAATCTCAGCACCTTCTCGGGGAATCCTTCCAAGGAGTTCAAGCAGGCTTTTCTGGACTTGAAGAAGCGGGGGATGACTTCGTTGGTGATTGACTTGCGGAACAATGGGGGTGGCTTGCTGGATGAGTCTATAGAGATAGCCAACTTCTTTCTGCCTCGCGGAAAAACACTTGTGACGACAAAGGGTAAGATTAAGCAAGCCAGCAATACCTACAAGACATTGCGTGAACCGTTGGATTTGGAAATTCCTTTGGCTGTTCTGGTCAATGGCGGAACGGCTTCTTCGTCAGAAATCCTTGCGGGCTCTTTGCAGGACCTTGACCGTGCGGTCATTATCGGTAACCGTACTTTCGGTAAGGGATTGGTGCAGACCACCCGTCCGTTACCATACGGTGGTACCATGAAGCTGACGACTTCCAAATATTATATTCCCAGCGGCCGTTGTGTGCAGGCTATCGACTACAAGCACCGGAATGAGGACGGCAGTGTGGGACGTATTCCGGACAGCCTTACTACCGTGTTCCATACGGCTGCCGGACGTGAAGTGCGTGATGGCGGAGGCGTGACTCCGGACATTGCGGTGAAGCAGGAGAAGCTGCCCAACATTCTGTTCTATCTTGTCAATGACAATCTTATTTTCAATTATGCAACGGACTATTGCCTGAAACATCCTACCATCCCTTCAGCAGAGAAGTTTGAAATTACAGATGCCGATTATGCGGACTTCAAGGCGATGGTGAAGAAGGCGGACTTCAAATACGACCAACAGACAGAGAAGATGCTGAAGAACCTGAAGGAGATGGCCGAATTTGAGGGCTATCTGACTGATGCTTCGAAAGAGTTTGAAGCGCTGGAGAAAAAATTGTCGCATAATCTGGACCGTGACCTTGACCATTTCTCCAAGGACATCAAGGGCATGATTGCGGTAGAAATCATCAAGCGTTATTATTTCCAGCGTGGAAGCATTATCCAGCAGTTGAAAGATGATGATGACTTGAAAGAGGCTGTAAAGATACTGACTGCTCCGGCAAAATACAAGGAAATGTTGAGTGCTCCGACAGTGACGTCAATGTCTCTGCAACAAAGAAAGGAGGCAGCCCCGGTTTTTCTGAGTACCGCTACGAGAGCAAATGAGCATGTTTATGATGAAATAGTATAAGGGCATTCTTAAGAGGGTTCTTTTATTTGCTCCTTAATTTATACCGGATAGTCTCTGTATAAGCCTTTTATGCACGGCTATCCGGTTAAGTTGTTTGTAGGGTATTAACTTGTTTTATATTTTTGCAGGTGATAATGAAAATATTGACAAGGTTATGAAACGATTGAATTCTCTGAAAGTATGGCTGTCTGTGGTATTGTTGCTTTGCTTCTCTCTTTCCGGACAAGCCCAGTTCCTGCGCACTTCCTACTTTATGGAAGGAAGTAACCAGCGTATGCAGCTCAATCCGGCCTTGATGCCGGGACGCGGTTATCTGAATATTCCCGTGATAGGTTCGTTGAATGCTACCGTCAACTCCAGTTCCCTGGGGTATAGGGATATTATGGACATTATTGAGAACAGTGATGACAGCGACTATTTCATGAGCAATGACTTTATGAACCGACTGGATGCTACCAATAACTTGAATGTGAATTTGAGTACCGACATTCTGTCTGCCGGGTGGTATAAAGGAAAGAACTTCTGGTCAGTCAATGTGGGGTTGCGTAATGATATCGGTGCCGCCATACCGAAAACCATGTTCCAGTTTATGAATAACATGAGCAGCCGGGAGTTTGGTGACAATATTTCTGACTATTTGGGTATTAACGAAACCATTAATGGACAGAAGCTTGAGATAAATTCCTATGCGGAAGTCGGCCTTGGCTTTGCAAGGAATATCACAGACCGACTGGCTGTAGGTGGTAAGGTGAAGATGCTGCTGGGTATCGGTAACTTAAAGCTGAACATCAACCAGATTCATGTGGAAACTCCTTCTGTCGGCTCTTCAGGAGTGACGAGTAAAGCTTCCATTCAAGTGGATGCAACTTTGGAGAACTCGTCAAAGCTGTTGGAGCTTCCCGAGAATGAGAGTGGCGATTATATCGATGAAATCGATTTTGGCAGTTTCGGTTTTGCCGGATATGGTGGGGCTATTGATTTGGGAGTATCTTACAAGTTACTGGATAAATTGACACTTTCTGCTTCAGTTCTTGATTTGGGTTTTATCAAATGGTCTAAATCGAATACCAGTATAGCGCGAGCCAATGCAGAGCAGACTTATGATCTTCTTGACCCGGCCTCGCAGCAGGAGTTCATGAATATTGTGAACAGCGGCGAGATTCTTAACTATGACATGTTGAAGCTCAAGACGGAGGAGGCTTCTGAGAAGAGCCGTACCCGTGGATTGACTTCTACAATGGTTCTTGGCGCTGAATATGCCTTATTGAATGATTGGCTGGTAGTGGGTGCCTTGTATACCGGTCGTTTTGCCAAACCGAAAACTTTGAATGAGTTGACTTTCTCTGCCTGCATCCGTCCGACGAATGCTTTCAATGTAGCTGCCAGCTATTCCGTACTTCAAGGAGCTGGTAAAACCTTCGGTCTGGCATTGAAGCTGGGTTCCTTCTTTGCAGGAACAGATTATATGTTCTTTGGCAAGAATACGAAGAATGTCAATGCTTACTTGGGGGTTTCTATTCCTTTGGGAAAACAGAAAACGGCTGAAAATTAATAAAGTGAGTTATCAGTTGTCGCGGGTTATCTTTCTATAAAAGAGGATAATCTGCGATTTTGTTTTTACGAAAACGCAAAAAGCTTTATCTTTGCTGGTAAATACCTATAAACAGTACTCATGAGAATTGCAATAACGTTTGGATTATAATGCCGGTATTCAGAATTGGGCCATTGCTCAAGACGAAAGAGGAGTGATGTATTTCGGTAATAACAGTGGGCTGTTGGAATTTGATGGAAGTGCTTGGCGGCTGTATGAATTACCGACAAAAGGAATTGTGCGTGCTATATATATCAGTGAAGATGGAAGAATTTATGTAGGCTCTTACGAAGAATTCGGTTATTTTGTCCGTACTCCTTATGACACTCTTGAATATCATTCATTGAAAAATAAGGTGAAAGATTTTGCGTTTCATAATGACGAAATCTGGGATATTGCTTGCGTTCAAGGAGAAATTGTATTTCAATCATTCGGTTCTCTCTTTTTTTATAATGGAAATTCGGTAGAAGGTATTCGAATGAAGAACCTTCCACTGAATTTGTTCCAGGTTGGAAATACTTTTTATTCTCAAAGAATAAACGGTGGACTTTATGTCTTTGCCGGTAGGGAAATGAAAGAACTTATTCCCAGAAAAGCATTTGGAGATAGTGATGTCCTGGCCGGGCTCCCTTATGATGATGCGGTTTTAATGTTTACCCGTAATCAGGGAGGTTTCCTGTATCGAGATGGGAGGGTAGAAAAATGGGAAACTGAATGTGATGATATATTCAAGAAGCATACCATTAATCGTGCGGTGATGACCAAAGATAGTTGCTACGTTGTTGGCACAATATCCGATGGCATATATGCGTTGGATAAAAAGGGAAAGCTGATTTGGAAGGTCAATACGGATAATAAACTACAGAACAATACTGTTTTGAGATTGTATTGTGATGATGACAACAATATATGGACAGCTTTGGATGAAGGTATTGCCTATATACACAACAATTCTTTAATCTATTATTATGAACCTCCATTTCGT